>JAJEAZ010000321.1 GCA_022824105.1 Alphaproteobacteria bacterium | reverse complement strand
GTAGGACTCCAGGATGGCGGGGTCGAGCGCGCCGTCCGGGCCGAAACGGAGCGGCCCGCGATTGTCGAGGGCGAGCGCCCGCGCCGTGCCGGCCTCGCGGTAGCGAACCATGTCCGCTTCGGCCTCGCCGTAATCGACGGGTGGCGCTTCGTAGAGCGCGAGCGCGGTCATTTCAGCGGTTGGCCGGCGCAGGCTCGAAGGCGTCGGCGCGCTCGTCCTGTCCGGTCTCGGCAAGCTCGCTTGCCGGGTCGCCCGCGACGCGGACATGGCGCAGCACGCGGGGCTCGCTGTAGTCGTAAGGCATGGCGCGGTGCAGGATGCAGCGATTGTCCCAGATCATCAGGTCGCCCGGTTCCCAGGAGTGCGAATAGGTCCGCGGCGCCTGGCAGGCATGGTCCAGCAATTCGTCGAGCAGCGCCTGGGCCTCCCCGTCCGCCATGCCGGGAATGCGGAAAGCGTGACGCCCGATGAAGAGCGACTTCCGCCCGGTCACCGGATGGGTCTTGACCAGCGGACGCAAGGGCGCGCCCCTGGTGTGGTAGCCGTAGCCTTCCCCCGTCTTGAACTCGAAGCCCGCCTTTGCCTGCGAAGCGTAAAGCGAGTGATAGGCGGAAAGGCCGGCGATGCGCTCTTTGGTGTCCTCGTCCAGCGCGTCGTAGGCGTCGCGCATGTCGGCCAGCTCGGTCTCGCCGCCCTTCGAGGGTGTTATTTCCGCCGCAAGCGCGGATGCCTTGGCGGCAAGCGGCATGTAGGAGCTGTCCGTGTGCCAGCCTTCATTGCCGCGCAGCGTCTGGTAGCGCTTCTCCTCCGGCTTCATCAGGGTGCCGTCGTCCTTCCTGTTGGAGACGCGCACCGCCTTGGCCCCGTCGCGCAGGATCTCGATGCCGCCGAACCGCTCGCCGAACGCGATGTGTTCCTCATCGGTCAGATGCTGGGCCGGAAAGACCAGCGCCCCGTATTCGTGGAAGGCGTCCTCGACCTCGCGCCATTCGCCGTCGCTCATGTCCCCAAGCGCAATGCCGGTGATCCGTGCGCCAAGGGTACTGTCGAGAGGGGCGATATCGACCATGAATACTCTCCTCGCCGGTCTCCCGGAATATTGCGACGGCGCCGGTCCCGCTGCAAGGGTGCGCTGCAATGCCCGCCATGCCAGAATAAGGGCGGCGCCGATCTCGGGGAGGGGAGGGGATGACCGCGAAATTCGACTATTCCGGCAAGCTCGTGCTGGTAACGGGCGGGTCGAGCGGTATCGGCCGGGCCATTGCCGTCGGGTTCCGCGACGCCGGCGCGGAGGTCACCGTGCTCGGCACGCGGGGCGGCCCGGAAGACTATCCGGACGAACTCTCGGGCATGACCTACCGCCGGCTCGACATGACCGACAATGACGGCATCCTCGCGCTGGCGGCGGACATGCCGGCGCTCGATGTGCTGGTCAACTCGGCCGGCACCACCGTGCGCGGCCCGGCGGCCTTCGAGCCGGACAATTTCGAATACACGGTGCAGGTGAACCTGAACGGCGCCTACCGCATGTCGCACGCCTTCCGGGAACAGTTGAAGGCGTCCGGCGGCTCGATCGTCAACATAGCCTCGATGACGAGCTACTTCTCCTCGCCCCGCGGCCCGGGCTACGGCGCCTCCAAGGCCGGCATTCTCCAGCTGACGCAGTCGCTCGCCTCCGCCTGGGCGCCGGACGGCATCCGCGTCAACGGTATCGCGCCCGGCTGGATCGCGACCAAGCTCACCGCCCCGGTGCAGGCCAACGAGCCCGTGAACCGGAAAATCATGGAGCGGACGCCGATGGGCCGCTGGGGCCAGCCGGAGGAAATGGCCGGGACGGCGCTCTTCCTGGCCTCCGACGCCGCAGGCTTCGTCACCGGCGTCACGATTCCCGTGGACGGCGGCTGGTCCGCCGAGGGCGTCTGACGCCCGCGCCGTTCCCCTACCATCCTCGAACGACCGTAAATGGAGAAAGCACACCCATGACCCTGTCCAGCGTAAGCGACGTCGACGCCTCGTCGCCGAAACACCTGAGAGGGCGATACGCCATCGCCGGGGTGGGGGAGACCGACTATATGCGCGGCTCGGAATATTCGACCCGCTCGCTCGCCACCTGGGCGGTCAAGAACGCCATGGACGATGCCGGCCTTGCGCCGGGCGATATCGACGGAATGCTGAGCTATTCTGGAAACGACTCGATATTTGCGCCCTTCGTCGCGGGCGATCTCGGCATCCGGCTGAACTTCTACATGGACGTGCATGGCGGCGGATCGTCCACCGAGGCGCTCATCGGCATCGCCATCGGCGTCATCGAGGCGGGCATGTGCAAGACCGTGGCGATCTTCCGGTCGATGAACGGCTACAGCCAGGTGCGTATCGGCGGCACGGGCGCGCGCTCGGCCGTGCCCATCAACGGCGACCAGATCCACCACCGCGCCTATGGCTGGCAGAGCGCCGGGCAGATGTTCGCCCCGACCTTCCTGCGCCACATGTACGATTACGGCACCACGCCGGAGCAGGTGGCGGCGGTCAAGGTCGCCCACTCCAGGCACGCCTCCAACAACCCGAAGGCCTATTACAAGCGCCGCTTTACCGTCGAGGACGTGGTGAGCAGCCGCATCATCTGCAAGCCGCTGCACCTGCTCGACTGTTGCGTCGAGACCGACAACGCCACCTGCATCATCGTTACCCGGCTCGACCGGGCGCGCGACTGCCGCAATCCGCCGGCGGTCATCCAGTCCGTGGTCGGGCGCTGCTGCAAGCCGCGCATCGACATGCACTACCAGCATGGGCCGATCTCGACCGTCGCCGGCCACTACGCCAAGGACATCCTGTTCCCGAATGCGGGCGTGTCGCCGGAGGACATCGACGTGACCGGCTCGTACGACGCCTTCACCTTCACCACCATGCTGCAGTTGGAAGACTATGGCTTCTGCAAGAAGGGCGAAGGCGGCGACTATGTGTCGTCCGGGATCATCGAACTCGGCGGCAAGCGGCCCAACAACACCTCGGGCGGGCATCTTTGCGAAGGCTATACCCACGGCATGAACATGGTGATCGAGAACACACGCCAGCTGCGGGGCGAGGTGGACGACAGCTGCCCCGTCGGACCGGACGGCAAGCGCCAGCACACCCACGACTACAGTGAAGGCGGCTGCCGGCAGGTGAAGGATGTGGAGCTGACCGCCAATCTTGGCTGGGCCATGCCGGGCACCGGCTCCGCCATGATTATGGCCAAAGACGCGCGCTGAGGGGGAGACGGGACGATGCCGCTTCAAGGCGAATATATGGGCATGATGCTCACTGTGGACGATGTGGACCGCGAGAACCGGGAGTTCTTCGCCTGGTGCGACAAGGGCGAGTTCCGCCTCCAGCGAAGCCCGGAGAGCGGGCTGCTGCGCTATCCGCCGACGACCGCTTGCCCCTGGAGCACGGACCGCGACTATGAGTGGGTCCCGGTCGAGGGGAAGGGCGCGGTGCATTCCTATGTCGAGGTGCATCACCCGATCCAGCCGGCCTTCCGCGACAAGGTCCCCTACATGATCCTGCTGGTCGATCTCGACACCCAGAAGGGCGAGCCCTCGGAGCATGAGGCGCTCAGGGTCGCGGGCAATCTCGTCACCGCGGACGGCGAGTTCGCGCCGCCGGAAACGATAAAGTCGGTCGGGATCGGCACGCGCGTCCGCATGGTGTTCTCGAAGGTCGCGGACGGCTTCTCGCTGCCGCAATGGACCGTCGATGAAGACGCGGAGCAGCCCGAAGCGCCCTGGCGCTACCCCCAGGAATAGGGCGTAACGCCGACGGCCTCCATGTAGGGCTCATGTCACCTTCCGTCGTGCCCGGCCTTGCCCCGGGCATGGCGGAGGGCTGCGTTCGTGGCCGCCAGTCCGAAATCCGGGCCGTTGCTGTTGTATGGTTCGGCCTTCCCGGAATTGGGCAAGGATGGGAGCGCGGCAATGATCCCCAACACGATTCCCCTGATCGGTTATGCCGACCGCTGGTCGACGCGCCCCGGCGAGACCGTCGCGTTCAAGGTGAGCAGCCGCTCCGCCGAGCCTTACCGGGCGCGGATGGTGCGCGTCATCTCGGCGGACCCGAACCCGGCCGGCCCCGGCATCAAGGAGGAGGCGGTGGCGTCGGACATAGAGGGAAACTGGCCCTCGCGGGCGCAGGACGCCCGGCTCGGCTCCTATGTGAGGATCGGCGGCGCGCGGCTCCCGGCCGAAGCCCTGATGGTGTCCGCAACGATCTGGCCGACGCTGCCGGACCAGGAGGGGCAGGGCATCCTGTCGTGGCTCGGCGGGGCGGGCGGTCTCGCGCTCGTTCTGGACGGCGGGCAGGGCGCGAGCTTGCGCGTCGCGACGGCGAACGGTGTCGAGACGGTCGCCGTCGGCAAGCCGATGCTTGCGCGCGCCTGGTACCGGGTGTGGGCGAGCATCGACCCGGAGACCGGGGCGGTCTCGGTGGGCCAGGAGGCGCTCCGGCCCTTCGCCCGGGTGGACGACACGGGAACGGCGAGCGGGCATGTGGACGCGCCCCGCGCTGGGATCGAGGGCGAGATCTTCGTCGGGGCGGTCGGAGGAAGCCCGGTCGCCGGCCATTTCAACGGCAAGATCGAGCGCCCGCGGATCACGCGGGGCGCCGCGCCGGGCGGCGAGATCGTCGCGGACTGGGACTTCTCGCGCGACATCTCCTCCCTCCGGGCGGTCGATGCGGGGCCGAACGGCTGGCACGGCGAGCTGGTGAACCTGCCGACGCGGGGCATGAAGGGCTCCAACTGGAGCGGCCGGGAGCAGTGCTGGCGCCACGCGCCGGAGGAATACGGGGCCATCCATTTCCACGAGGACGACCTCTATGACTGCGGCTGGGAGACGGACTTCTCCTGGGCCGTGCCGGCCGGCCTCAAGAGCGGGTCCTATGCGGTCAGGCTGGAGTGCGGGAAGCATGAGGACATGATCCCCTTCTTCGTGCTGCCGCCGCGCGGCTCCCGGCGCACGCGGATCTGCGTGCTGATCCCGACTTTCACCTACACGGTGTACGGCAATTATGCGCGGGGCGTGACGACCGAGGCCTATCTGGCCCGCGCCCGGGAGTGGGGCGCGCGCCAGCTCACCGCCGACCGCCACAGGGAATACGGCCTCTCCACCTATGACCGCCACACCGACGGCAGCGGCATTTCCTTCGCCTCGCAGCGCCGCCCGGTGCTGACCCAGCGGTCCGGCTATATGAGCTATCTCGACGAAGCGGGCTCGGGGCTGCGCCACTATCCCGGCGACACCCACCTCATCGACTGGCTGGAGGAGAAGGGCTACGAGTTCGACCTCGTCACCGACCACGACCTGGACCGCGAGGGCTACGATCTCATTTCGTCCTACCGCGTCGTGCTCACCGGCTCCCATCCCGAATACCACACCGCGAACACGCTCGACGCGCTCCAGCGCCATCTCGATGAGGGCGGGCGGCTCATCTATCTCGGCGGCAACGGCTTCTACTGGCGGGTGGCGGTCAACGAGTCCGTGCCGGACGCCGTCGAGATCCGGCGGGGCGAGGGCGGCATCCGCGCCTGGGCGGCGGAGCCGGGCGAGTATTACAACGCGCTCGACGGGGA
>JAJEAZ010000013.1 GCA_022824105.1 Alphaproteobacteria bacterium | reverse complement strand
CGCGCGCGACGACGTCACGCCCTACTGGGGCGCGAAGGCGCTGATCGACCGCTGGGCGGTGCCGGAAGAGAACCGCTTCATCTGGCGCCGGGGGCATTTCAGCGTGCCGATCACCATGTTGCGCAACCGCGCCCCGCTCGTCCGCTTCCGCGAGGTCATGGCCCGGCTCGCCTGAGCGCGATCCGATTTGCCGGACGCGCCCCATTCGTCGCCCCGGACCCCGATCCGGGGCCCAACCCTGACCGGCCCGGCCTGGTGCGAACACCGGGAGATGGCCCCCGGCTCTGCGCTTCGCTCCGGCCGGGGTGACGGTTGTGCGCTCGTTGCGAACTACGGTCCAGGGCGAACGGACTCCGTTGCAGCCTGAGCGCGGCCCGCGCATTGCGGGCGGGCGGGGCAGGCGCTAAACAACCCGCCAACGCAAGCGCCTTTGGCAGGAGAGGGAAGAGGATGGGCGAGTGGATCGAGATTACGGCGGGCGACGGCTTCGGGTTCGGCTGCTACACGGCCGCGCCGGCGGGCGCGCCGAAGGGCGGCATCCTGGTCATCCAGGAGATTTTCGGCGTCAACGCGCACATCCGCGAGGTGGCGGACGGCTATGCGGCCGACGGCTATCTCGCCTGGGCGCCCTCGGTCTATGACCGGGTCGAGCGGCGCTTCGAGTGCGGCTACACGCCGGAGGACATCGCGAAGGCGCGCGACATCATGGCCGCGGCGCCGTTCGACCAGGCGGTCGGGGACCTGGCGGCGACGGTCGAGGGGCTCCGGGCCGCGGGCGCGGGCAGGATCGGCTCGGTCGGCTATTGCTGGGGCGGGTCCGCCTCCTTCCTGGTCGCCACCCGCATCGGGGTGGACGCCAGCGTCTGCTACTATGGCGGGCAGATCATGCCCCGCAAGGACGAGGCGGCGAAGAACCCCGTGATGATGCATTTCGGCGAGCAGGACCACGGCATCCCGATGGAGGATGTGGAGGCGATCCGCGCCGCCCAGCCCGGGGCCGAGGTCCACATCTACCCCGCCGGCCACGGCTTCAACTGCGACCATCGCGGCGACTTCCACCCGGAGTCGGCGACGCTCGCCCGGGAACGCAGCCTCGCTTTCTTCGCGCAGCATATGGGCTGAGCGGGCCGGGTCCGGCCGTGACAGGGGCGCCGCGCGGGGATAGCATCGCCCGGCGCGAACGGACGGAGCGGACGGGATGAGCGCAGGCGCGGCCTTGCGCCGGAAGCGGCCGGCGGGACGGGCGACCTACCGGGACGTGCTCGAAGCGCCGCGCCATATGGTGGCGGAGATCGTCGCGGGCGCGCTGCACCTGCAGCCGCGGCCGGCGGGGCGGCATACCCTGGCCGGGTCAACGCTTGGCGTGGAAATCGGCGGCCCGTTCCAGAGCGGGCGGGGCGGGCCGGGCGGCTGGTGGATTCTCGACGAGCCGGAGCTCCATTTCGGCGAGGACATCCTGGTGCCGGACCTGGCGGGCTGGCGCCGCGAGCGGATGCCCACGGTTCCCGATGACGCCTGGTTCACCCTGGCGCCGGACTGGGTGTGCGAAATCCTGTCGCCCTCGACGCGGAAGTTCGACCTGGAGGAGAAGCGCCCGATCTATGCGCGGCAGGGGATCGGCCATCTCTGGCTCGTCGATCCGTCCGCCCGCACGCTGGAGGCGTTCGCCCTGCATGAGGGCGCGTGGTCGCCGACGGGTTCCGCCAGCGATGCCGAGCCGGTGTCCTTCCCGCCTTTCGACGCCATTACCTTCCCCCTCGACGCCCTCTGGCCCTGAACCGGGCGCCGCCGCCCGGAGCGCCGATGCCGCATGTCGCCATGGTCATCCCCTCGCTTGCGGGCGGCGGGGCGGAGCGGACGGCGCTGCGGCTTTCGGCCGGGCTGGCGGCGCCGGGGCACAGGGTCGATATCGTGCTGTTCCAGCCGCATGTCGCCTATCCGCGCGAGGCGCCGGAGGCGGCGCGGCTGCTCGTGCTCTGCGGGCGGCGGGGATGGGGCCGGCGCGACCCCGCCGCGATGCCGGCGAATGCCGAGTGGCGCCCGGAGCGCGCCCCGCTCTGGCGCGGGGCGGGGCTGGCGGCCGGCCTCGTGCGCGACTTCCCCGCCGCCGCCCCGCTGCTGCTGCGCCGCGCCGCGCTCGGCCGCGCGCTCCGGCTCGCCCGCTATGCGGCGCGCGAGCGGCCCGACATATTGTTCGCCAACCTTGCCCAGGCGGAGCATGCGGCCTTCTACGCCGCCCGCCTTGCCGGCCCGCGCGCCTTCCCGCCGATCGTGCCGGTCCTGCGCAATGTGGAAGCGCCGGGCGCCCGGCACTCGCAGCGCCGCCGGCTGCTCTTCCCCTCCGCGGCGCATGTCGTGGCAATTTCGCGTGGCGTTGCGGTGCATGCCGCGGCGGCTATCGGCGTCGAGGAAGAGCGGCTCTCGGCCATCCACAATCCGGCGTTCTCGCCGGACATTGCCGGCCATGCAGAGGAGCCGCCGGGCCATCCCTGGTTCGCGGACGGCGGCCCGCCCGTGGTGCTGGGCGTCGGGCGGCTCGCCGCACAGAAGGACTTCCCGACCCTGCTCGAAGCGTTCCGGCGCGCGGCGGCCGAGCGGCCCTGCCGGCTGCTGATCCTGGGCGAGGGCCCCATGCGCTCCGAACTGGAAGGCCGGGTGCGGGCGCTCGGCCTGGAGGGGCAGGTGTCGCTGCCGGGCTGGGTGGAGAACCCCTGGGCCTTCATGGCCCGCGCGGCGCTGTTCGTGCTCTCCTCGCGCCATGAAGGCTTCGGCAATGTGCTGGTCGAGGCGCTGGCCTGCGGCTGCCCTTCGGTCTCGACAGACTGCCCGGCCGGCCCGGCCGAAATCCTGGAGGACCCGTCCCTGCTCGCCCCGGTCGGCGACCCGGAAGCGCTGGCCGGGGTCATGCTGCGCGCACTCGCCCGCCCGCCGGATGGGGCCGCGCTCCGCGCAAAGGCCGCGCGCTTCTCGGTGGAGCGGGCGGTGGCGGGGTATGAGGGGGTGGTCGAGCGGGTATTACGGGACCGGGGGAGGTAACGGCAGCATGGCGCATATCTGCTGGGTCATCAGGGACTTGAGAGGTGGCGGGGCCGAAAGGTCAGTCATCGGTACTGCTAATGGGCTATGCGAACGCGGACACCGGGTCGATCTGGTGCTGTTTTTTCCCGCAAACGAGCAACCGCAAGATGTGTCGGAACATGTGTCGATATTCGTTCTCTCCCGGCGTCCCACTCGGTGGAACCGGATTAGGCGGCGAGCGGCGAACCTGATTCGAAAAAAACGAAAACGCTATCGACCTGCTTGGAATCCCCAACGTGTCGAGTGGTTCGCTCGACGCCTGCCATTTTCCAGATTACTGGCCCTCGCGTTCCGCCTCGCAAAAGAACATCGCTGGCCGTTTCAGGATATGATGAGGCGCCAAAGGCGGGCGGACTATGTTCGTGCGTTGCGCCTTGCCCGCTATCTCGATGAATGCAAGCCGGATATCGTCTTTACCAATTTGTGGCAGGCCGATCTTGCGGGGTTCCTCGCATCGCGGATTATCCGGAATCATCCACCAATTATCCCGGTAGCTCGATGTGCGGTGGAAGAGGAGCAGGCTGACGATCTCAATTTTGTACGACAAGTATTCCAATCGGCTGTTCATGTTGTGGCGGTCTCCGGGGGCGTAGAACGGAATTTTGTCGAAACTGTTGGCGTATCGCAGCATCGAATAACGACTGTCTATAATCCAGTCGTCAAACCCGAACTCTGCGAATTGGCGAAGGCTGAACCGGACCATCCTTGGTTCGGGGATAGTGGCTCGCCCATCGTGTTGGGCGCCGGCCGGCTCGCGCCACAAAAGGACTTCCCGACCTTGATCGAAGCCTTTCGGCGTGTTCGGACGGAACGGCGCTGCCGACTGGTGATACTCGGCGAAGGGCCATCGCGCCGCGAACTGGAAAACCGGGTACGTGTACTTGGGCTGGAAGAGGACGTATCGTTGCCCGGCTGGGCGATGAATCCATGGGCTTACATGGCGCGCGCGGGGTTGTTCGTGCTCTCCTCGCGCCATGAGGGTTTGCCAGGCGCGCTGGTAGAGGCGCTGGCCTGCGGTTGTCCAGCGGTCTCGACCGACTGTCCGTCGGGGCCAGCGGAAATCCTGGAGGACCCGGCGCTGCTTGCCCCGGTTGGTGATCCGGATGCCTTGGCCGGAGTCATGTTACGCGCACTGGCCCGGCCGGCAGACAGGGCGGCGTTCCGCGCGAAAGCCATGCGGTTTTCTCTGGACCGGGCCGTAGATGGCTATGAGCGCGTGATCGCCGAGAGCCTCGCCAACCGCGTGCAAGACCGCAGAGGACGGATGCATGAAGCAGGAGGTTGAGGCGGCATGAACCTCCTCGGAATTATCCCGAGGAAATGGCTGCCGCGCAATGCGTGGGGCGACAAGGAATACCGACGGCGTCGGTATATCGGCAGGCATGAGCGACTGCCCAACCCGGTTGGACCGGAGCGGATCAACGATTATCTCAACGAGGTCAAGATGGACGGCTCTCTACCGGAACCGTCATGCCAGTTCGTCACAAATGAGGAGTTCGCGAAGTTCTATGTGACGGAACGCCGAAATGGGCGATACTCCTGCCGCCGGGTCGAAGCGGAGCGTCGGATGCGGGATAGATGTGCGGCATAGCCGGCTCGATCGAGCGCAATCTGCGTGCCGCGCCGGCGCTTGAGGACATGGCATGGAAGATGATCGTCCCGCTGGTGCATCGAGGGCCGGATGCGGGCGGCGTCTGGCTTGACGCCGAGGCCGGCGTTGCCATCGGGCACCGGCGCCTGTCGATCATCGACCTTTCGCCCGCGGGTGCGCAACCAATGGTCTCCGCCTCTAGGCGCTATGTCCTGTCCTATAACGGCGAGATATACAATACGGCGGAACTTCGGGCCGAATTGGAGGCGCGGGGTGTAGTTTTTCGCGGCCATTCCGATACGGAAGTGCTGCTTGAGGGCTGTGCGACCTGGGGTGTGGAGCAGACAGCCAAGCGCCTTATCGGCATGTTCGCCTTCGCGCTCTGGGACCGGATGGAGCGCTGCATCTATCTCGTCCGCGACCGGATGGGGATCAAGCCGCTCTATTACAGCGCGACTCCCGAGCGCTTCTCCTTTGCCTCAGAGCTCACGGGCCTGCGAGCACATCCTGGTTTCGACCGAGCCATCGATCAGGACGCCGTGGAGGCGTTCCGGGCGCTCGACTACATCCCGGCACCGCATAGCATCTTTCGCGATGCGAGGAAGCTCGAACAGGGCTCGATCCTCCGGGTCGCCGCCGCGGCGCCGACGGAAGTCGAGATTACGCCCTACTGGACCCTGGCTGACACGGTGCAAAGGGCCTGCGCTGACCGCTTCTGCGGCAGCTTCGAGGAGGCGACCGACGAGTTGGAGCACCTGCTGTCCGACGCAGTGAAGCGGCGCATGGTGTCGGATGTGCCGCTTGGCGCTTTCCTCTCCGGCGGCATCGATTCCTCCACGGTCGTCGCGCTGATGCAGAAGCAGTCGGCGAAACCGGTGCAGACCTTCACCATCGGCTTCCCGGGCGGTGCGTTCAACGAGGCACCTTGGGCCAAGGCTATTGCCGAACATTTAGGCACGGACCATACCGAACATTATGTGACACCCGAAGAAGTCCTGGAGCATGGCCCGTCCATAATGGCCCATCATGACGAACCGTTTGCCGATAACTCTCTGCTGCCGACACGGTTCGTTTCACGTCTGGCCCGGCGCGACGTCACGGTCGCACTCACAGGAGATGGTGGTGATGAATTATTTGGCGGCTACGACAGGCATCTTGCTGCGAGACGCATCGCGAACCACCCGGTCCTAGACTACGGCCCTGTTGGAAAAGCGCTGTATCGCGGATTGATCCCACTGTTACCGAGACGCCTGAGATTGGCGACAAACAAATTCTACAACGCAATCAGCGGTTCGTTCGAACATCTTTCGTCAACGGAATTACGGATGGTGGCTATTTCCATAGGAAACCCCGAACAAATCCCATATCGACTCGCTCACGGCAGAATTCGTTTCTCCGGCGGCAAAGCCGTCGCCCCGCGTGCTGCAGTGGCTGCAATTGATGCGTGGCTTGAGCAGAGCAAAGCTTTGTCAGTGTCGGAACGACAGCAATATATCGATGCCGCCGGTTATTTGCCCGATGACATACTGGCCAAGGTCGATCGGGCGAGCATGGCGGTTTCCCTTGAAGCTAGAGTGCCAGTCCTCGATCACCGAATTGTCGAGTTCGCCTACCGGCTTCCTCCGGCGATGAAGGCAGGTGGTTCCGGAACGAAGCGGATTCTCCGAGCCATATTGGCCCGCCACATCCCGGAAGCTTTGTTCGAAAGGCGGAAGCGCGGTTTCGTTGCGCCTGTGATGTTATGGCTGCACGGACCTCTTCGGGACTGGGCTGACAGTCTAATGCAGAAGGAAGCGGTTCTGCGCCACGGAATCATCGATCCGGCGGCGGCAAAAGCTATACAGCGACGGCTTCATGGGGGAAGATTGCGACGTTCCGACTTCCGATGGGTCGCCTTGGCGGCTTGGTGCGATGTGAATTTGTAACGGGCTGTCAAACTTAGGCGTCTTGCATGACTGTGACATCGTTCCTCGATTCAGGTACTTTCATCGATCACCGTAAGTTGTCCGCGAGAAATTAGTTTTAATTGAGGATAAAGTAAACCGATTTGTTTGTGAATGTCCTTATTGTCTTCTATGAAGTAAACAAACTTATCGCTTAAGTTAGGAAGAACGCTCTTCATTGTGCAGGTGATTGCATCATCGAAATGGCATCCATCATCTATGCAAATGTCGATTGTATCGTTTCCCAAAATATTGCGAATGTAGTCCTGATTATCCTCAAATTGATCGTATCTATATACCTCTGGGTAATTCGAAGAGAATGCACCCAAATTTATCAGATTATTCTTGTTGCTTTCGAAATGATCGATGTCAATATCAAAGCCCAAGACCCGCGCATTCGGAAACAAGTCGCACCACAACGCCAACCCATTTCCGCGAAGAATGCCAAATTCCGCGATTACCCCCTTACCGTCATAATCAAATCGCTCGAGATACCTAGAATAATCTTTTGCATATCCATGCCACAACATTCTGTCACCACCTTGCATGCGTTCTGATTGAATTTGAACCTCACTGCGCGGATCGAGAGGGCTTGTATGTCCGATCAACACATTATTTTGAAATCCGCCATACAGTATTTCTTTGTGAATGAGCCAATTTGCAGTCCCTCTAGGATAAACACGGTGTGATCCCAAATTCTGGAAGCGGCGATATCGGTATTTGAATTTGGCTCTCCTTAGCTTCTTGGGCAAGTTCTTGAAGAACCTAGTGATATGAGCAAGCAGCGACATCTTGTACCGGCAAGTTATTGCGACCTGAACGCTTCTAGATTGGGCCGTGCGGAGAGTCAAACGGACTACTGCAATGACGGCTGTCATATTTACCGGCCAACACATCCTCGATAAGCGTTTCGTATGCGTCGACCGCCCGCTCGGTAGAAAAGTAAGCCGCCCGGGACCGCAGGGCGTCGCTGTCCACAGGTCGGTCGAACGCCCGGAGCATGACGCGCGCGAGCGCCCCGGCATCGCCGACCGGGGCGAGCAGGCCGGGGTCCTCAAGGATTTCAGAGGGACCGCTCGGGCAATCGGTCGAGACCGCGGGGCAACCGCAGGCCAGCGCCTCCGCCAGCACCAGGCCGAAGCCCTCGAAGCGGGAGGACAGCACGAAGAGCTTGCTGCGAGCCATGAAGGCAAAAGGGTTCGCCACCCAGCCCGGCAGCGATATGCAGTCTTCCAGCCCGAGTTGCCGGACCAGGGCTTCGAGCTCCGGCCGCAAGGGCCCTTCGCCCAGGATGAGCAGCCGGCAGGCGCGTCGGGAGCGGACGCGCCGGAACGCCTCGATCAGGGTCGGGAAATCCTTCTGCGCCACCAGGCGCCCGACGCCGAGGACGACCGGCGGCCCGCCATCCGCAAACCATGCATGGTCCGGTTCGGCCTTCGCGGCTTCGGCAATCTCGGCCATAGGGATCGGGTTGTAGATCGGCGCCACCTTGTCGAGCGCAGGCCCCTTGCCGTTGGCCGACAGGGAGTCGGCAATGCCCTTCGAGACGATGACCATGCGCCTGACGGCCGGAGGCAGGGACCGCCGGCGGCGGGCGTTCTTTTGCCTGACCCTGCTATGGACGACCGGAATCGTGTCCGGAAAGTCCGTTACGATCCTGGCCGCGATGTAGCAGGGAAACTCGGTGCTCGGGGAGTTGGGGAGGACGATGTCGGGCCGCTCCCTCTCGACATAGTCGATCACGGGAAAGGTTCTCAGGATCGTTCTGAGGCGCGCCAGGAATATCCGTTCCCGGTATCTGAGAGCGCCCAGCACGACCCGGAAGAACCGGAAGAGCGAAAACCTCCCCTCCAGCCAAATTGCGGATTCCGGCATCTCGAAGCCGCTTTCTCCCCGCCCGCCGCGCAGCTTCCCCAGGGGCAGGAAAACCCGGACCTCGTCCGGTATGCGCCTCGGGTGGAAGCGGTCGGGCGGCGTCACGAAAACGAGATCGACCTTGTGCCCGCGCGCCGCAAGCCCCTCGGCGAGAACGAGCACGCTTCTCTCCGCGCCGCCGCCGGTCAGGCTGCGCAGCATCAAACCGATATGGGCCATCTGGAAGCCGGACGAATCCCGAAACGAGGGTTCGACTATACAACAAGCGGCGGCGCGGAACTCCCGGCGCCGCGCCCGGACCGTGCCGGATGCGGGACACTAGAAAAAAATTCCGCGAGGCGGCCCGCCAGGGGCTTGACTATTTTCGGAGTGTGCTAGAATAAGGGTAGAGGGAAGGGCGGTCTCCGGAGCCGCCCTTTTCCCTTTTCTGCGCAGACGCATGGCCGGGGCCGCAAAAAGAACCCGGCGGGAACGGACGGGCGAGGTGCGCGCTGCGTCTCGCGCGCGCAATCAGGCGCGCGAACCGCGCCGGCGCCGACGCCCGCCCGCGCCCGCGCACGGGGGCGCAGGCGATACGCGCGAAACAGGGACGCTCCGGGGCGGCCCGCAGTTCCGGGCGGCGAAGGGAGATGGAGATGCCATAGGCGCAGCTTATGGGAGAACGAGGAAAACGGTATTGGAGTCAATGATGCGTCACTGCCACATTGCTCTCGTCCGGTTCGGGCATGGCCCGGCCGGGCGAAGACCGCCGAAGGACGAGGCGGCAGGCCAGGGAGAAAGAGCGCGTGGACGTTCGGAACCAGGCACGGATCGAGAAGCGTTGCAGCCGGAATGCCGGGAACGGCCGGGGCCGCCGCGCCCCGGACGCTCCGGGACCCGCCCGCGCCGCGCCGGCGCAGGCCCGGTGTCCCGGCATCCCCTGCCGGTAGCGGCTTCCTCCCCCGTTGACCGGCAGCGCAGCCGGCGGGCCCCCTCCCGCCGGCTGCCTCGCTTTGCGCGGGGCGCGCGCATGACCGAACATGACATTTCATGACATCCCGCAAGGGTCCTCCCCCCGGATGCGAGGCGCGGCGGGATGTGTGCATGCGGCGCGAAGGACGGCGCGTTCGGGCGGCGGGCGTCGAAGCCGTCATGGGTTCCGGTCAACGACCGCGGGTATCACACGTCTCATTTCGGCTTGTCTGCGTTGTGCCCGCTGGCCCGGCCACGCCGCGCTCTGCGCCCCTTTCGTCACCCCGGACTTGATCCGGGGTCCATCCATGGCTCCCGACGCAGCCGCAGCCGGCGGAGAGCAGGCTCAACCGCTGAAGCTGCCGCCGGCGCCAGGGCTGGGCCCCGGCTCGGGGGCCGGGGCGACGAGTGAGGCATGGGGCGGGTTTTAGCCAGACCGGCGGGGTCCCGGATGCGAGGCGCGACGGGATGTGTGCATGCGGCACGGAGGACGGCGCGAGGCGAGGTCCGGGGCGCGGGCGGGTCCATGCGGGATAATTATGGCATGCAAAGGAAATCCGTATTGGAACTTATGGAGGGCGCTCGCCAGATAGCAATTGTCCGGTTCGGGACCGGGCCGCGCCGGAAGCACAGGACGCAGAGAGCGGAAGGAACGGATCATGCAGATGCAGGCAGGTGTCGAGACGGGACGCGGCCGGAGCGCCGTGAACTGGCAGGTCCGCCGGGGCCTGACGGCGGTGGGGCTGGCGGTGGTGCTGGTGGCCGTGCTGGCCTTCGCGCTCACCGTCGGCGCCGCGCCGGCGCAGGCCTGCCTCCTGCCCGGGATTCCCTGCTGACGACGGCCCCTCCCTCCGTCGGCCGGCAGCGCAGCCGGCGGGCCTCCCCTCCCGCCGGCTGCTTCGCTCCGCGCCGGGGCGCGCATGACGAAACATGACACATCATGACATCCACGCAGGGGTCCTCCTCCCGGCGGCGGGCGGCAGGGCGGCGACCGCGCAGGGCCGGGGCGGCGGGCGGTCCATGCGGCCGGGGGCGAGTGGCGGGCGGGGGGAATCGCGGCTAACATGGCGGCGGATTTTCACAGCCGCAGGGGAGGCAGCAGATGGCAGGCGACCGGCATCCGTGGCTGGAAAGCTACCCCGAGAATGTGCAGTGGGACGCGGAGATTCCCGAGGGCCCGCTGTTCGCGATCCTGGACGGGTCCGTCCGGCGCTTCCCCGGGAACGAGGCCATGGACTTCCTCGGCAGGACATGGAGCTATGCCGAGCTGGGCGCCATGGTGGACCGGGCCGCCGCCGGCTTCCGCGCGCTCGGCGTGGAGAAGGGCGTGAAGGTCGGGCTCTTCCTGCCCAACTGCCCGCAATTCGTCGTCGCCTTCTTCGGCATCCTGAAGGCGGGCGGCACGGTGGTGAACTACAGCCCGCTCTACTCGGAGGAGGAGCTCGCCTACCAGATCGAGGACTCCGAGACCGACATCATGGTGACGCTCGGCCTCACGGCGCTCTACCCCAAGATGGCGGCGCTGCTCAGAAGCACGCGCATCCGCACGCTGGTCGTCGGCCAGCTCCAGGACGTGCTCGCCTTCCCGAAGAACCTGCTCTTCCCGCTGCTGAAGCGCAGCGAGGTCGCGAAGGTGCCGGACGACGAGAGCCATGTGCCCTTCCGCCGGCTGCTCGACAATGAGGGCGGCCACGAACCGCCCGAGATCGACCCGCGCGAGGACGTCGCCGTCTTCCAGTACACCGGCGGCACCACCGGCGTGCCGAAGGGCGCGATGCTGACCCACGCGAACCTCCACGCCAACATCCACCAGGCGCTGCTCTGGAACCCGGACGTGGAGCACGGCCGCGAGCGCATGATGGGCGTGCTGCCCTTCTTCCACGTGTTCGCGATGTCGGTGGTGATGAACTTCACCATCGCCGTCGGCGGCTCGATCGTCATGCGCCCGCGCTTCGAGCTCGACCCCGTGCTGCAGGACGTGACGAAGAAGAAGCCGACGCTCTTTCCCGGCGTGCCGACCATGTACACGGCCATCGTCAACCACCCGAAGCTCGACAGCTTCGACCTGACCTCGATCAAGACCTGCATGTCGGGCGGCGCGCCGCTGCCGCTGGAGATCAAGCAGCGCTTCGAGGCGCTCTCGGGCTGCAAGCTGGTCGAGGGCTACGGGCTGACGGAAAGCGCGCCGATCGCCGCCTCCAACCCGTTCGACGGCGTCAACAAGGAAGGCTCGGTCGGCCTGCCCGTCCCCGGCACCACCATCACCATCGTGGACAGGGAGGACCCGCTGAAGGTGCTGGCGCAGGGCGAGGACGGGGAGATCTGCATCTCCGGGCCGCAGATCATGAAGGGCTACTGGCGCCGCGAGGACGCGACGGCCGAGACCATCGTCGAGGGCCGGCTGCGCACCGGCGATGTCGGGCACCTCGACGAGGACGGCTACCTGTTCATCATCGACCGCATGAAGGACCTCGTGCTGGTGAGCGGCTACAACGTCTTCCCGCGCAATGTCGAGGAGGCGATCTACCGCCATCCCGCGGTCGAGGAGGTCACCGTCATCGGCGTGCCGGACGACTATACGGGCGAGGCGGTCAAGGCGTTCGTCAAGCTCGGCGAGGGCCAGGCGCTGGATGCGGACGGACTGCTGGAGTTCCTCCGCGACAAGCTCGGCCGCCACGAGCAGCCGAAGCACATCGAGTTCCGCGACGAGCTGCCCAAGACCATGATCGGCAAGCTCTCCAAGAAAGAGCTGGTCGCCGAGGAGGCCGCAAAGCGCGAGGCGGCGGCCGGAGATGGTTGAGACCGCCGAAACCGTCCCGGCTCGATAACCCCGGCTTCGCGGTGTAGGCTGGACGGGCATTGCAACCAACCGGGAAAGGGTCCGCGCCATGGGGCAATTCGACCGCGCCGGCGAGGATGTCGGCAATATCGTCGCGCTGGAGCATGTCAATGTCCGGGTGCCGGACCAGGTGCGCGCGACGGATTTCTACGTCACCGCGCTCGGGCTGACGCGCGACCCCTACCTGGTGACCGGCACCAACAATATGTGGATCAATGTCGGCCAGAGCCAGTTCCACCTGCCGGTCGGCGAGCCGCAGCGCCTGCGCGGCCGGACGGGGCTCGTCATGCCGGACCTCGACGCGCTGGAGGCCCGCCTCGATGCCGCCGAAACGCCCTCGGAGCGCGGGAACGGCCATATCGACACGGCCTGCCCCTGGGGCAACCGCATCCGCGTCCACGGCCCGAACGACGGGCGGACGCTCGCGATGGACTATGTCGCCTTCGACGTGCCCGAGGGCGCCGCGGAAGCCGCGGCCGCCTTCTACCGCGAGGTCT
>JAJEAZ010000719.1 GCA_022824105.1 Alphaproteobacteria bacterium | reverse complement strand
AGTAACCGTTCGGGTTCCGGGGGATGAGGAGGTGCTTGCCCGCACCCGGCCGCGCCCGGGTGTGATTTTACCGATTGAGGGTGCGCCGCCAATCTTTTCGGAGCGGGCGGAGCCAGATGTCCTTTTTCGGCTGGGCTCGTTTCGTGTGCCTGTCGTAGCGTCCACGGCCCTGGGTGGTCCCGACGCGGGTCCAGCCCGACGCCCGGTAGACCGCACCGGTGTATCGCGGGGTCTCGACGAAGGTTTCGATCAGCACGGGGGTGGTGCCGTAGCGTTCGGTCCAGTCGGTGGGCAGGCGCCGGCGCACGATGGCGAGGATGTGCGAGCCGAGATTGGGGATCTCGATCCAGGGCAATATCAGGAACCTCGGATTGTCGACCACGAGCGGGAGGTTCTTCTCGCGCAACTCGTGCGTCCATCCGATGAAGTCGTCGCGCGGGGCGAGCTTCCAGGCCGCGGTGGAGAAGCCGAGCATGGCGACGGGCCAGCCGTTGCGGTCGTGGACGGCGTAGCGCATCTGGGCGCCGACCAGGGTCTTGTATCCGAGGTAGTGGTAGCGGGCGACGAGTTCGTTCCACAGCCGGCCCTCCCGGGTGCTGTGCACGACGATCCGGAAGTCGAGGGGGCGGACCTCGTCGAGGGTGGTCGGCGCGGGGAACAGCGGCGGCTCGGAGTCGGGTCCGAAGACGATGGGCTTGGGCCGGCCCCGCCGCCACCTGGGCGGCGGCAGCTCGATGAGGCCGTCGCGGTGCATGGCAAGCATGGCGACGCGGGCCATCATGTCTTTCAGCCCGCCGTCGGGCTTGAGCCAGCCGACGCGCCGGCAGAACTCGATCGACAGGGCGCGGCGGGAGAGCGATGCGGGATCGGCGATGAGCGCGCGCAGCAGCGCCATTTCGTCTTCGGTGAAGTCGCGCCCGTAATAGCGGCACTCGACCGCGCCGGTCATCCCGACGCCGCGAGTTCGCGCCGGCGCTCCTCGCTCATCGACCACGGCAGCCAGGGCGAGAGGTCTTCCGGCGGCTTGCCGCCGTTCTCCGCGCACGCGGTCAGCCATTCCCTGAGCCAGCGTCGGACGTCGATGCCGTTGATCGCCAGCGTGCCGGCCACCGAGTACATGGTCGCGGTGAACCCGGCGCCTTTCTCGCTGTCGGAGCCGAACGAGAGGCGTCGCCCGATAACCGCGGCGCGCAGCAAGAGTTCGCCGCGGTTGTTGTCCATGGGCACGAACGGCTTGTCGACGAAGACGCACAGACCCTCGCGGTGTTTGACGAGCGAGCGCAGTGGCTTGGCCCTGCGCGCCCTGTCCGTCAGTCCGGCCAGTTCAGCTTCGGCAGCCGCGAACAGCTCATTGACCGCCTTCTTCAGCCTCGCATGCGCCGCATCGAACGCCGACGATTGTCGTTCGAGAGCGTGAGCGGGGTCGTAATGCTCCAGCCGCGCATCGTTGAGCCGGTAGATCTCCGCGATCCGCTCGATCCATCTCTGGCACCAGCGCCTGAGCCGCACACGCCCGGCCGCGCAGTCGATGAACGAGCGCCTTTGATGCGCCCAGCACCATTGCAGGATCACCCTGCCGGCGAGCTCGCGGGCCAGTTTCCTGTAGGCGCCGAACCGGTCGCAGACCAGAACCACCGTGCCTTTGGTCGAACCGAACAGCTTCATCGCGACCTCGGCGCTGCGCGAGGGATCGATGTGGTAGTAGACCGCGTCCGGGCTCACCGAAGTCCACAGCCAGGCGCGGCTCGACCGGCCTTTCTCGCGATAGGCCTGAACGCGCCAGGAGGTTTCGTCGGCATGGCGCAGCGCCGCCTCGTTCTGGTGCGCGAGGATCGCCTCGGCCAGCGGTTCGAACAGCGGCACGAAGCGCTTGATGCTGTCGGCCAGCGTCCCCGGCGAGATCGTAAGCCCCATATCGGCCAGCCAGGCAGCGACCCGATGCAGCGGCCGGCAGCAGACGAAGCGTTCGTAGAGCATGCACGTCCAGACGCTGATCCCGTAGGGCGTGGTCTCGAACAGCCGCGTCACCGGCGGCGCGGTCACCTCCCGCGGCGCGGAGGCACAGTCGCAAGTCCGCCGCCAGCGCGACCGGACGATGGTGTTCTCGTAGGCCTCGACATCGATCTCGAAGAGAGTGGTGCACCGCTCGCCGTTGGCGGCATAGGGCTTGCCGCAACGCGGACAGACGCGCGCATCCTCCGGCGGGTGGCGCGTTTCCTTCTTCTGCCCGAGCCCGGCGCGCTGGGTGCGCCCGTGTCCGGCAGTACCACGCTGCTGGCCGCGCTTGCGACCGGTGCCCGGCGTCTTCTGCCGCTCGCTCCTGCTGCAGTAGAGCGCCTTCGACAGGACGCTGCGGGTCGAGCGCAGCTTGTCGAGGTCGCCTTCCAGTTTCTCGACCCGCGCGGCCAGCGCGGCATTCTCGGCCTTCAGATCCCGCACCTCGGCGCGCAGCCCGGCATTCTTCTCCCGCAGCGACGCGATCAGCTCCGTGGCCCGAACGACTGCCGCCCGCAGCCGGTCGTTGCGTTCGCGCAGCCACGCGATCGTGCCCTCCCGGGCCTCCACCAGCCGCCTGGCCGCCGCGAGATGCCGGTCGAACTGCTTGCGCAGCGACCCGGCCACGCGCTTGCCGTCGCGGTGCACCTTCGCGATCCGCGAGCGCTCTCGGTCGATGTCCTGCTTCAGCCAGTTGACCTCGTCCCGGTGGCGCGCCTCGGCCTGGTCCTGGTGCTCGTGGGACCGGCGCAACGAAAGGCGAAGATCGGCGATCTCGTCGTCCTGGGACTCGACCCGGCGCTCCAACACCTTCATGGCCCGCGACGCGGTCTTCGGTGCGGCCGCCTTGAGCTTGAACCGGCAGGTGTCGAGCTGTCGCGTCAGCGAGTTCGCAAGCGCTCGGGCATCCCTCTCCGACCGGCGCAGTTCCTCGCGGCGCAACTCCGCCACTCGCGCGCGACCCCGTTCCTCCTCGATCCGCGCCTCTGCTTCTTCAAGCAGAGACTCCCAGTCGAGCAGCTCGCACGCCGGCATCACGATGGGAG
>JAJEAZ010000347.1 GCA_022824105.1 Alphaproteobacteria bacterium | reverse complement strand
CTTCACGGAGGAGTTCGTCTCCCGCGTCGGGCGGATGCGCGCCGGCAACGGGCTGGAGGACGGCGTGCAGATCGGCCCGCTCGTCGATGAGGCGGCCGTCGAGAAGGTCGAGCGCCAGGTGGCGGACGCCGCCGGGCGCGGGGCGGAAGTGCTCTGCGGCGGCCACCGCATGACCGACGGCGCGCTCGCCAAGGGCGCGTTCTATGCGCCGACCGTGCTCTCCGGCGTTGCGCCCGACATGCAGATCTACCGCGAGGAGACCTTCGGGCCGGTCGCGCCGATCATCGCCTTCCGGGACGAGGAGGAAGCGCTCGCCATGGCCAACGACACCCATTACGGGCTCGCCTCCTATGTCTATACGCGCGACATGGCCAAGGGCTTCCGCATGTTCGAGGGCCTGAAATTCGGCATTGTCGGCATCAACGACATCAACCCGACGGCCGCCGCCGCCCCGTTCGGCGGCTCGAAGGAAAGCGGCCTCGGCCGCGAGGGCGGCCATGAGGGCATCGCCGAATATCTGGAAACCAAGCTCGGCGGCTTCTCGATCTGACGGAGACTGCGGATGACGGACATCGAGACGGTCTTCATCAAGGGGGCGCCGCGGCTCGCCGTGGACCGGGCGGGGTCGGGGCTGCTGGTGTTCTTCCTGCACGGCATCGGCGGCAACCGGAAGAACTGGACCAGGCAGATCGCGGCGCTCGGCGGCGGCTTCCACGCCGTCGCCTGGGACGCGCGCGGCTACGGCGATTCCGACGACTATGACGGCCCGCTCGACTTCGGCGATTTCGCCAAGGACGCGCTCCGGGTGCTCGACCGCTTCGGGGCCGAGCGCGCGCATTTCGTCGGCCTCTCGATGGGCGGGCGGATCGCGCAGGACTTCCATGCCCGCTTCCCGGAGCGGGTCGCCACCCTGGCGCTCTGCGACACGCGGGCGGACTTCCAGGACTCCATGCCGCCTGAAAAGCGCGCCGAGTTCATCCGCCTGCGCCAGGCGCCGCTTCTGGCGGGCAAGGAGCCGCGCGACATCGCGGACGCGCTGGTGGAAAGCCTGGTCGCGCCCGGCGCAGACGCAGCCGCGCGCCGGAAGCTCCGGGAGAGCATCGCCGCCCTCCACAAGCAATCCTACCTGAAGACCATCGAGGCCTCGCTCACCTTCGACCGTTCCGCCGAAATCGACAGCATCCGGGTCCCGACCCTGCTCATCTACGGCGAGCACGACACCTTGACCCCGCCCGCCATCGGCAGGGCGCTGCACCAACGCATCGCCGGCTCGGAGTTCGTGGAGATCGAAGGCGCCGGCCACCTGACCAACATCGAACGCCCCGAGGCCTTCAACGCAGCCCTGCTCGCCTTCCTCGCCAGGCACCGCGACCGTGCCACGGTCAAGCGAGCAGGACCTTGAGAAAGGCACCAAATAGGTCCCAAATCTCGCCGATGGCCAAGCGCAGGATAGTGGTGCATCATCCGCATCGCTTGAGGTAGAGCGATGGCAACGACGGTAATCGACACCTTGCGCTACGCGCGGCGTCTTCGCGACGCGGGCATTCCCCGCGATCAGGCGGAGGCCATGGCGGATGCAATCGGCTCCGAACTCGTCGAGAACCTGGCGACCAAGTTCGATCTCGACAGGGCGGTTGCCGAAGTCAACGGGAACCTCGACAAGGCGGTTGCCGAGATCAAGGGGAACGTCCTCCTGATGAAATGGGTGATCGGGTTCACACTGGCTTTCGTCGCGGCAATCGCTTGGCGCGTATTCGGCTAGGGGGAAGAACCGGCCGGGGACGATTGCGGGGGAAATCGGCATGGCGGAAGAGCGGTTCGACTATATCGTCGTGGGGGCGGGGTCTGCGGGCTCGGCGCTGGCGAACCGGCTTTCGGCGGACCCGGCGAAGCGTGTGCTGCTGCTGGAGGCGGGCCGGTCGAGCCATCCCTGGTCGCGCATCCCCGTCGGCTTCGCGCGGCTGATCGACAATCCCGCCGCCAACTGGCTCTATTCGTCAGAGCCGGAGGAGAGCACCGGCGGGCGGCGCATCCCCGTGCCGCGCGGGCGGCTGCTCGGCGGCTCGTCGGCCATCAACGGCATGGTGTTCGTGCGCGGCCAGGCGGAGGATTTCGACGGCTGGGCGCAGCTCGGCAATCGCGGCTGGTCCTATCGCGACGTGCTGCCGCTGTTCCGCCGGATGGAGAGCTATGCCGGCGGCGAGGATGAATATCGCGGCCGCGACGGCCCACTCAAGGTCTCCGACCTCGCCGAGAGCGGCCCGCTCTACGACGCGATCATCGGCGCAGGGCGGGAGATCGGCCTCGCCTGGAACGCCGACTATAACGGCGCCTCGCAGGACGGCATCGGCATGACGCAGGCGTCGATCTCCGGCGGGCGGCGCATGAGCACGGCGCATTGCTACCTCGACCCGGTGCGCTCGCGGCCCAACCTCGATATCCGCGCCAATGCGCCGACGGAGGCGCTGCTGTTCGAGGGCCGGCGCTGCACCGGCGTGCGCTACCGGCGCGGCGGCGAGGTGCATGAGGCCCATGCCGACGCCGAGGTCGTGGTGAGCGCGGGCGCCGTCGCCTCGCCGCAATTGCTGGAAGTCTCCGGCATCGGCCAGCCGGACCGGCTCAACGCGCTCGGCATTCCCGTCGTCCACGAGCTCGCGGGCGTCGGCGAGAACCTGCGCGACCATTACGCGCCGCGCATGAAATGGCGCGTGCCCGCAAAGGGCCTGACCTACAATGACAGGGCGCGCGGCCTCGGCCTCGTCTGGCAGGCGCTGAAATTCGCGGGCGCCCAATCGGGCCTGCTGAGCCTGCCGGCCTCGCCGGTCCGCGCCTATATCCGCACCCGGCCGGGCCTCGCCAGCCCCGACGCCATGATGTCGTTCATTCCC
>JAJEAZ010000144.1 GCA_022824105.1 Alphaproteobacteria bacterium | reverse complement strand
CAGCAGGGCCTGCTGACCCACGGCGAGCGGTACAACAAGGTGGTCGACGTCTGGAGCGAGGCCACCGACGACGTCTCCCGGGCGATGATGGAAGGGATCGCGGTTGCGGACCCGGACAAGCCGGTGAACTCCGTGTGGATGATGGCGCATTCCGGCGCGCGCGGCTCGGAAGCGCAGATCAAGCAGCTGGCCGGCATGCGCGGCCTGATGGCCAAGCCTTCCGGCGAGATCATCGAGACGCCGATCATCGCCAATTTCAAGGAAGGCCTCTCGGTGCTGGAGTATTTCAACTCCACGCACGGCGCCCGCAAGGGCCTGGCCGATACGGCGCTCAAGACGGCTAATTCGGGCTATCTGACCCGCCGGCTGGTGGATGTGGCGCAGGACTGCATCGTGACCGAACGCGACTGCGGGACCAGTGCAGGCCTTTACATGCGCGCCATCGTCGAGGGCGGCGACGTCATCGAGCCGCTGGCGGACCGTATTCTCGGACGGACGCTTGCGGCCGACGTGACCGGTTCGGACGGTGCTGCGCTCGCGACTGCCGGCACGCTGATCGACGAGGATCTGGCCGACCGGATCCAGCAGGTCGGCGTCGACATGGTGAAGATCCGCTCGGTTCTGACCTGCGAGACCAAATCGGGGGTTTGCGGCCATTGCTACGGGCGCGACCTTGCGCGGGGCACCGAGGTCAATGTCGGCGAGGCGGTCGGCGTGATCGCGGCGCAGTCCATCGGCGAGCCGGGCACGCAGCTGACCATGCGCACCTTCCATATCGGCGGGGCGGCGCAGGGCGGCGCGGAGCAGTCTTCGGTCGAGTCGGCGATGGAGGGCGAGCTCCGGGTACGCAACCGCAATGTCGTGGTCGATTCCAAGGGCGTGCCGATCGTCATGGGGCGCAATACGGAACTGGTGTTGATGGACACGCAGGGCCGCGAACGCGCCCGCCACCGCCTTCCCTACGGCGCCCGCCTGCTGAAGGACGACGGCGCCGCCGTCGAGGGCGGAGAGAAGCTCGCCGACTGGGATCCCCACACGCAGCCGATCATCTGCGAACGCGAGGGCGTGGCGCACTATGTCGATCTGGTCGAAGGCGTTTCGATGCGCGAGGTCGTCGACGAGGCGACCGGCATCTCCAACCGGACCGTCATCGACTGGCGCCAGCAGGCGCGCGGAACGGACCTGAAGCCCAGGATCACGCTCAGGACCCCCGACGGCGAGGTCGTCGAACTCGGCAACGGCCTGGAAGCGCGCTACTTCATGTCGGTGGATGCGGTGCTTTCGGTCGCCAACGGGCAGAGCGTGCATCCCGGCGACGTGCTGGCGCGTATCCCGCGCGAGGTTTCCAAGACCCGCGACATCACGGGCGGCTTGCCCCGGGTGGCGGAGTTGTTCGAAGCGCGGAAACCCAAGGAATTCGCCGTGCTTGCCGACATGGAGGGGCGGATCGAGTTCGGGCGCGACTACAAGACCAAGCGCCGGATCGTCATCCGGTCCATGGAGAACCCGGAGGAGACGCGCGAGCATCTGGTGCCCAAGGGGCGCCATCTCGCAGTGCGCGAGGGCGACCATGTGCAGGTCGGCGACATGCTGCTCGACGGCAAGCTGGTGCCGCACGACATCCTGCATGTGCTCGGCGTCGAGGCGCTGGCAGCCTATCTCGTGAACGAGATCCAGGAGGTCTACCGCCTGCAGGGCGTCAAGATAAACGACAAGCATATCGAGGTGATCGTTCGCCAGATGCTCCAGAAGGTCGAAATCACCGATCCGGGCGATACGACCTTCCTGATCGGCGAGCAGGTGGACCGCGGCGAGTTCGAGGACGAAAACCGCCGGACCGAGGCCGAGGGCGGCGATCCTGCGGGGGCCGAACCGGTCCTGCAGGGGATCACCAAGGCCGCGCTGCATACCCGGTCGTGGATTTCGGCCGCCTCGTTCCAGGAAACGACACGGGTGCTGACCGAGGCCTCGGTCAGCGGCAAGGTGGACGATCTGGTCGGCCTCAAGGAGAACGTGATCGTCGGGCGCCTGATCCCGGCGGGCACGGGCAGCGTCATGAAGCGGCTGCGCAATCTGGCCGCCGAGCGCGACCGGCAGGCGCTGGCCGAACGCAGCGCGCGCAGCGAAGCGCTCGAAATGGAACAGCTGGCTGCGGGAGAATAACGCAGGACGAGCGGTGCGAAATTCGGAGGGCAGGCGCTTTTCGGCGCTTGACGCCCTCCGGCCGCACCGTTAAAAGCCCGCCAGCCTTATTCGGGGAGGCGGCGGTAAATCCGCGATTGCCGCGGATTTAGACGCGCCTTCGAGCCGGTCTGGGGCCGAGCGGAGTTCGATTTTCCGGACACTCGAACGCTCAGGCAAGCCTGCGTGCAGTGCGCGGGCGCGGTGTCTGGCGTTCTTGTCCGGTCCCGCAGGTCCGGGGCGGCTGTCTGCCGGCCGGGGCGGGAGGTGCAAGGAGGCGCAATGCCGACGATCAACCAGTTGATCCGCAAGTCGCGGACGGCGCCCAGGGCGCGCAACAAGGTGCCGGCGCTGGAGGCCTGCCCGCAGAAGCGCGGCGTGTGCACGCGCGTCTATACGACCACGCCGAAGAAGCCGAACTCGGCGCTGCGCAAGGTGGCGCGCGTGCGGCTGACCAACGGCTTCGAGGTGACGAGCTACATTCCGGGCGTCGGCCACAACCTCCAGGAGCACTCGGTCGTCCTGATCCGGGGCGGGCGGGTGAAGGACCTGCCCGGCGTGCGCTACCACATCATCCGCGGCACGCTGGACACGCAGGGGGTCGCCGACCGCCGCCAGCGCCGGTCGAAATACGGCGCCAAGCGCCCGAGGTAAGGGGAGTCGGGAGCCATGTCGCGCCGCCGTGCAGCAGAGAAACGCGAGCCGATCCCCGATCCGCGATACGGGGATGCGGTGATCTCCAAATTCGTCAACTGCCTGATGCTGGACGGCAAGAAATCCACCGCCGAGCACATCGTCTACGGAGCGCTGGAGCGGGCGGAGCGGCGCGCCGGGGTCGATGCGTTGCAGGTCTTCCATGCCGCCCTCGACAATGTGCGCCCCAATCTCGAGGTGCGGTCCCGGCGGGTGGGCGGCGCCACCTATCAGGTGCCAGTCGAGGTGCGCCCGGACCGCGCGCAGGCGCTGGCGATCCGCTGGCTGATCGACGTGGCGCGCAAGCGGTCGGAAAAGACCATGATCGACCGCCTCAGCGGCGAGTTGATCGACGCGATCAACCAGCGCGGCGCTGCGGTCAAGAAGCGCGAGGACACCCACCGGATGGCCGAGGCGAACCGGGCCTTCTCGCACTACCGCTGGTAACGGACTGAGCCGGAGCACCCTCCCAATGGCCCGCACCACCGCGATCGAGCGATACCGGAATATCGGTATCATGGCGCACATCGACGCCGGCAAGACGACGACCACCGAGCGCGTCCTCTACTACACCGGACGCTCCTACAAGATCGGCGAGGTGCATGACGGCGCCGCGACGATGGACTGGATGGAGCAGGAGCAGGAGCGCGGCATCACGATCACGTCCGCCGCGACGACCTGCTTCTGGAACGACCACCGCATCAACATCATCGACACGCCGGGCCATGTCGACTTCACCATCGAGGTCGAGCGCTCGCTGCGCGTGCTGGACGGCGCGGTGGCGGTATTCGATGGCGTTGCCGGGGTCGAGCCGCAATCGGAGACGGTCTGGCGGCAGGCGGACAAATACGGCGTGCCGCGCATGTGCTTCGTCAACAAGCTCGACCGTGTGGGAGCCGATTTCTTCCGTTGCGTTGAGATGATCCGGGAACGGCTCGGGGCGGTGCCGCTGGTATTGCAGATGCCGGTCGGCGCGGAAGCCGGTTTCGTCGGCGTGGTGGACCTCGTGCGCAATCGGGCCATCGTCTGGAAGGACGAGGCGCTGGGCGCGGAGTTCGAATATTGCGACATCCCGGAAGAGCTTGCCGGGCGGGCCGCCGAACTGCGCGAGCAGATGATCGAGCTTGCGGTCGAGCAGGACGAGGAGGCTCTGGAGGCTTATCTCGAAGGCGCCGAGCCGGATGTTGCGACCATCGAGCGCTGCATCCGGGCGGGCACCATCGCGGGGGCCTTCGTGCCGACTCTCTGCGGTTCGGCTTTCAAGAACAAGGGCGTCCAGCCCATGCTGGATGCGGTGGTGGCCTATCTGCCGAGCCCGCTGGACGTGCCGGCGGTGAAGGGCGTCGAGGCGGGCCGCGAAGAGCCGGCGGAGCGCGCCTCCAGCGACGATGCGCCGTTTTCGGCGCTCGCCTTCAAGGTCATGAATGACCCCTTTGTCGGCTCGCTGACCTTTGCGCGCATCTATTCCGGCGTGCTGGAGGGCGGCTCCTCGGTGATGAACACCGTCAAGGGCAAGCGCGAGCGTATCGGGCGCATGCTGCTGATGCACGCCAACAGCCGCGAGGACATCAAGGAAGCGCGCGCCGGCGACATCGTGGCGATTGCCGGGCTCAAGACGACCACGACCGGCGACACGCTGGCGGCGCAGAACGCGCCCGTCGTCCTGGAGCGGATGGAATTCCCCGATCCGGTGATCGAAATCGCGGTCGAGCCGAAGACCAAGGCCGACCAGGAGAAGATGGGCGTCGCGCTCGGCCGGCTGGCGGCGGAGGACCCCTCGCTCGGGCTTTCGACGGACCACGAGACCGGCCAGACCATCCTCAAGGGCATGGGCGAGCTTCACCTGGAGATCATCATCGACCGGATGAAGCGGGAGTTTAAGGTCGAGGCCAATATCGGCGCCCCGCAGGTCGCTTACCGCGAAGCCTTTGGCAGGGCGGTCGAGGTCGATTACACGCACAAGAAGCAGACCGGCGGCGCCGGCCAGTTCGCCCGCGTCATCATGACCTTCGAGCCGCAGCAGGCGGGCGCCGGCAACGAGTTCGAGAGCAAGATCGTCGGCGGCGCGGTTCCGCGGGAATATATCCCTGGCGTCGAGAAGGGCTTCCTCGCCCAGCTGGAAACGGGCGTGCTTGCGGGCTTCCCGGTGATCGATGTGAAGGCCGTGCTGACGGACGGCGGCTACCACGATGTCGATTCGAGCGTGCTCGCATTCGAGATCGCCGCGCGGTCGGCGGTGCGCGAGGCCATGGAGAAATCGCGGCCGAAACTGCTGGAGCCGATCATGAAGGTCGAGGTGGTGACGCCGGAGGATTATCTGGGCGACATCATCGGCGACCTGAACTCGAGGCGCGGCCATATCCGGGACATGGCCCAGCGGAGCAATGCGCGCGTGATCGAGGCCATGGTGCCGCTCGCCAACATGTTCGGCTATGTGAACACGCTGCGCTCGATGAGCCAGGGGCGGGCGCAGTTCCACATGGAATTCGACCATTACGAGGCAGTGCCGCAGGCAGTCGCGGACGAAGTCCGCGCCAAATTCGCCTGACGGCCGGGAACGCAAAGAGGGGCTTGGAAATCGATGGGCAAGGCTCGGTTTGAGCGGACGAAGCCGCACTGCAACATAGGGACGATCGGCCATGTTGATCATGGCAAGACGACGCTGACGGCGGCGATCACGAAGATTCTGGCCGAGGCTGGCGGTGCTGAGTTCACGGCGTATGACCAGATCGACAAGGCGCCTGAGGAGAAGGCTCGGGGGATCACGATCTCGACGGCGCATGTTGAGTATGAGACGGGGGCGCGCCACTACGCGCATGTGGATTGCCCGGGTCATGCGGACTATGTGAAGAACATGATCACGGGTGCGGCGCAGATGGACGGGGCGATCCTGGTTGTGAGCGCGGCGGACGGCCCGATGCCGCAGACGCGCGAGCACATTCTTCTGGCGCGCCAGGTAGGTGTTCCGGCCCTGGTTGTTTACCTGAACAAGGTTGACCAGGTTGATGACGAGGAGCTTCTGGAGCTTGTCGAGCTTGAGGTCCGGGAGCTTTTGTCGAGCTACGACTTTCCGGGCGACGACATTCCTGTTGTGAAGGGTTCTGCCTTGGCGGCTCTTGAGGACGGTGATGTCGCGCAGGGCCGCCAGTCGGTATTGGAGTTGATGGAGGCTGTTGACGATTATGTTCCGCAGCCGGACCGTCCGAAGGACCGGCCGTTTCTGATGCCGATCGAGGACGTGTTTTCGATCTCGGGGCGCGGGACGGTTGTTACGGGCCGCGTCGAGCAGGGTATCGTGAAGGTCGGTGACGATGTCGAGATCGTGGGCCTGAAGGAGACGGCGAAGACGGTCTGCACGGGCGTGGAGATGTTCCGGAAGCTTCTGGACCAGGGCGAGGCGGGGGACAATGTCGGCGTGCTGCTTCGCGGGACGAAGCGCGACGAGGTAGAGCGGGGCCAGGTTCTGGCGCGCCCTGGTTCGATCCGCCCGCACACGAAGTTCCACTGCGAGTGCTATGTTCTGACGAAGGACGAGGGTGGCCGTCACACGCCGTTTTTCTCGAACTACCGTCCGCAGTTTTATTTCCGCACGACGGATGTGACGGGGACGGTTGAGTTGCCGGAGGGCGTCGAGATGGTGCTTCCGGGGGACAACATCTCGATGGGCGTGAACCTGATTGCGCCGATAGCGATGGACGAAGGGTTGCGGTTTGCGATCCGCGAGGGCGGGCGCACGGTCGGCGCCGGCGTCGTCGCTTCCATCGACGACTGAGAGCCGGACACCGCCGGGCCGCTGGAACGAGAGACCGAGTGCCATGGATCATCAAAACATCCGCATACGCCTGAAGGCGTTCGACCACCGGGTTCTCGACCAGTCTACCGGCGAGATCGTGAGCACGGCGAAGCGCACCGGCGCGCGCGTGCGCGGGCCGATCCCGCTGCCGGTGCGCATCCAGCGCTATACCGTGCTGCGCGGCCCGCATATCGACAAGAAGAGCCGCGAGCAGTTCGAGATGCGCACCCACCGCCGGGTGCTCGATATCGTCGACCCGACTCCGCAGACCGTGGACGCGCTGATGAAGCTCGATCTCGCGGCGGGTGTCGATGTCGAGATCAAGGTCTGAGGGAGGCTCGGGGTCGATGCGAACCGGCGTGATTGCCCGCAAGCTCGGCATGATGCGCGTCTTCGCGGAAACCGGCGCGCATGTGCCGGTGACGGTGCTGTCGCTCGACAGCTGCCGCGTCGTCGCGCAGCGCCGCCGGGAGCCGGACGGCTACACCGCGCTGCAGCTCGGCGCCGGCATGGCCCGCACGAAGCGGGTCACGCAGCCGATGCGCGGCCATTACGCGAAGGCCAAGGTCGAACCGGCACGGCGCTTGGCCGAGTTCCGGGTGTCGGAGGACGCCCTGGTAGAGGTGGGTGCCGAGCTTTCCGCAGACCATTTCGTCAAGGGCCAGCATGTCGATGTTTCCGGCACGAGCATCGGCAAGGGCTTCGCCGGCGCGATGAAACGGCACAATTTCCGCGGCCTCAGAGCGTCCCACGGCGTCTCCATTTCGCACCGTTCGCACGGCTCCACCGGCAACAGCCAGAATCCGGGCAAGGTCTGGAAAGGCAAGAAGATGGCCGGCCATATGGGCGATGCGCGCGCGACGGTGCAGAACCTGGAAGTGGTCGATACCGACGCCGAGCGCGGCCTCATCATGGTGAGGGGCGCGGTGCCGGGCGCGAAAGGCGGCTGGGTGCTGGTCTCGGACGCGCGCAAGCGCAAGCTTCCGGAAGGCGCGCCGTTCCCGGCCGGCCTCAAGGGGCCGGACGAGGCGGAACCGGCCGCCGACGAGAGCGGGGAGTAGGAACATGCAGCTCCCGGTCAGGGATTGGGACAACCGCGAGACCGGCAGCATCGAGCTCGCCGACGGCGTGTTCGGCGGCGAGGTGCGCCGCGACCTGCTGACCCGCGTGGTGAACTGGCAGCGCGCGAAGAAGCGGGGCGGAAACCACAAGGTCAAGGAGCGCAGCGAGGTCGCGCGGGTCAAGTCCAAGATATACCGCCAGAAGGGCACGGGCCGGGCGCGCCACGGCGCAGCCACGGCGAACATCTTCCGGGGCGGCGGCGTTGTGCACGGGCCCAGGGTTCGCAGCCACGCGCACAAGCTTCCGAAGAAGGTCCGGGCGGCGGGACTGCGCGCGGCGCTGGCGTCCAAGAGCCAGGCGGGCAAGCTGATCGTGGTCGAGGACCTCGCACTGGAAAGCGGGCGCACCCGCGACCTGGTCAAGCGCCTGCAGGACATGGAACTCGCTTCGGCGCTGATCGTCGGCGGCGAGACGGTCGACGAGAATTTCCGGCGGGCCGCGGCCAATATCATCGGTATCGATGTGCTGCCGCGCATGGGCGCCAATGTCTACGACATACTGAGGCGCGACGTGCTGGTGCTGACCCGGGATGCCGCCGCCCATCTCGAGGAGCGCCTGTCATGAGCCGCGCCCGCGCCATCGGGCGGCCCGCGCCGCGGATCGGACGCGAACGCATGCTGGCCGTGCTGCGAGCCCCTGTCGTGACGGAGAAATCGACCCTGATCGGCGAGCATAACCAGATCACCTTCCGGGTGGCGATGGACGCCACCAAGCCGGAAATCCTCCAGGCGGTGGAAGGGCTGTTCTCGGTGAAGGTGAAGAAGGTCAACACGCTCAGGGTCAAGGGCAAGACCAAGCGGTTCCGCGGCATACCGGGCAAGCGGCCCGATTGGAAAAAGGCGGTCGTGACGCTCGAAGAGGGTCACTCGGTCGACGTGACCACGGGGATCTGAGGCGATGGCGCTCAAGCATTACAAGCCGACTTCGCCGGGACGCCGCGGGCTGGTGCTCGTGGACCGCGCTGGACTGCACAAGGGCAAACCGGTCAAGGCGTTGACCGAGGGGCTGACCGGAACCGGCGGGCGCAACAACCACGGACGCACAACCGTGTTCTGGCGCGGCGGCGGGCACAAGCGCAAATACCGCCGGATCGACTTCAAGCGGCGCAAGTGGGACCAGTCGGCGGTCGTCGAGCGTCTGGAATACGATCCCAACCGCACGGCCTTCATCGCCCTCATCCGTTATGAGGACGGCGAGCTTTCCTACATCCTGGCCCCGCAGCGCCTCCAGCCGGGCGACACTGTGACCGCCGGCCGGGAGGTGGATGTGAAGCCCGGGAATGCGATGCCGCTGCGCCGGATTCCGATCGGGACCATCGTCCATAATGTCGAGTTGAAGCCGGGCAAGGGCGGCCAGGTGGCGCGCGCCGCCGGGACCTATGTGCAGCTCGTCGGGCGGGATGCCGGCATGGCGCGGCTGCGCTTCAAGTCCGGCGAGACGCGCATGGTGCCGCATGAGTGCATGGCGTCCATCGGCGCCGTGTCGAACTCGGACCACGGCAACCAGACGCTCGCCAAGGCGGGCCGCAACCGCTGGCTCGGCCGGCGCCCGCATGTGCGCGGCGTGGTGATGAACCCGGTGGACCATCCGCATGGCGGCGGCGAGGGGAGGACCTCGGGCGGTCGCCACCCCGTGACCCCCTGGGGCAAGCCGACCAAGGGCCGTCGGACGAGGAAGAAGAAGGCGTCCGACAAGATGATCCTGCGCAGCCGGCACCGCGCCAAGACGAGAGGCTAGGCCCATGTCGCGTTCGGTTTGGAAAGGCCCCTTCGTGGACGGCTATCTGCTGAAAAAGGCGGAGGCGGTGCGCGGATCGGGGCGCAAGGAGGTGATCCGCACCTGGTCGAGGCGGTCGACGATCCTGCCGCAATTCGTCGGGCTCACCTTCGGCGTCCACAACGGGCAGAAATTCCTCCCCGTGCTGGTGACCGAGGACATGGTCGGCCACAAATTCGGCGAGTTCGCGCCGACCCGGACCTTCTACGGGCACGCGGCGGACAAGAAGGCGCGGCGGGGCTGAGGCGATGGGCAAACCAAAGGCAGAACCCCGTCTGGCCGAGAACGAGGCGCTGGCTTACGTGAAATACATCCGCACGAGCCCGCGCAAGCTGAACCTCGTCGCCCAGAGCATTCGCGGCCTGAGCGTCGAGGCGGCGCTCGACACGCTCGCCTTTTCGAAGAAGCGCGTGTCGGAGGATGTCCGTAAGGCCGTGCAGTCTGCGGTCGCGAATGCGGAGAACAACCATGAGCTCGACATCGACCGGCTGGTCGTGGCCGAGGCGACAGTCGGGAAGACGATCGTAATGAAGCGGATGCGGCCCCGCGCCAGGGGCCGGGTCGGACGGCTCGAAAAGCCGTTCAGCAATCTTCGCGTCGTGGTGCGGGAAATGCCGGACGAGGACGACCTGTTCCTTCCCGAAGACGACGACGATGCGGTCGAGGAGCGTGTGTGATGGGCCATAAAGTCAATCCGATCGGGCTTCGGCTCGGCATCAACCGGACCTGGAACTCGCGCTGGTATGCGGACCGCGACTATGGCGACCTCCTGCACGAGGACCTGCAGATCCGCGAATTCCTGGAGAAGCGCCTCCAGAATGCCGGCCTCTCCAAGATCGTCATCGAGCGCCCGGCGAAGAAGGCGCGCGTCACCATCCATACCGCCCGGCCGGGCGTGGTGATCGGCAAGAAGGGCACCGATATCGAGCGGTTGCGCACGGCGCTCGGGCGGATGACGAACAGCGACGTCAATCTGAACATCGTCGAGATCCGCAAGCCCGAAATCGATGCCCGGCTGGTGGCCGACAATATCGCCCAGCAGCTCGAGCGCCGGGTCGCATTCCGGCGCGCGATGAAGCGGGCGGTGCAGTCGGCGATGCGCCTCGGCGCGCTCGGCATCCGCATCAATGTCGGCGGGCGGCTCGGCGGGGCGGAGATCGCGCGCACCGAATGGTACCGCGAGGGCCGGGTGCCGCTGCACACGCTCAGGGCCGATATCGACTATGGCGAGGCGACGGCGAACACGACCTACGGCTCCTGCGGGGTCAAGGTGTGGGTGTTCAAGGGCGAGATCATGGCGCACGACCCGATGGCGCAGGACAAGCGGCTCGCGGAAGAGCGCGCCGCGATGGGCCGCTGAGGAGACGGGGCTATGCTGCAACCGAGGCGCACGAAATACCGCAAGCGGCAGAAGGGGCGCATTCACGGCATGGCGAAGGGCGGCACCGCGCTGACCTTCGGCAGCTACGGACTCAAGGCGGCGGCTCCGGCCCGGATCACTGCGCGGCAGATCGAGGCCGCCCGGCGCACGATCACCCGCCGGATGCGGCGTGCCGGCAAGGTGTGGATACGCATCTTCCCGGATGTGCCGGTTTCGACCAAGCCCGCCGAGGTGCGCATGGGCAAGGGCAAGGGATCGCCGGAATACTGGGTGGCGAAGGTCAAGCCCGGACGGATCATGTTCGAACTCGACGGCGTGCCGGAAACCGTGGCGCGGGACGCCTTCGCGCTCGCGTCCGCAAAGCTGCCGATCGCGACCCGCGTGGTCGTTCGCGAGGGGATCTGAGCGCCATGAAAGCCATCGACGTGCGCGCCCGCACCGCGGACGAACTCTCCGAGCTTCTGGAAGACCTCCAGAAGACAGCATTCAACCTGCGCTTCCAGAAGGCGTCGGGACAGCTTGAAAACACCGCGGAGATCCGCCAGGTGCGCCGCGACATTGCCCGCATCAAGACGGTCCTCGGCGAGAAGAGCCGCGCGGCGGCCGGAGCCTGAGGACGACACCGCCATGCCGAAACGAATCCTGCAGGGCGTCGTGGTCAGCGACAAGATGGACAAGACGATCATCGTCCGCGTCGACCGCCGCGTTCGCCATCCGCTCTACAAGAAGTTCATCACGCGCTCGAAGAAGTTCGCCGCGCATGACGAGGAAAACCGTTACCGCGAGGGCGACACGGTGCGGATCGAGGAACACCGCCCGATCTCCCGGCGCAAGCGCTGGATGGCGCTTGGCCGTGTGGGCGAGGAGCAGGCGTCCGGGGAGGCCGGGGCATGATCCAGGTCGAGACCAATCTCGACGTCGCGGACAACTCCGGAGCCCGGCGGGTGCAATGCATCCGGGTGCTCGGAGGGACCGGACGGCGCACGGCTTCCGTTGGCGACATTATCGTCGTCTCGGTCAAGGAGGCGATCCCGCGCGGCCGGGTCCGCAAGGGCGAAATCCGCCGCGCCGTCGTGGTGCGCACCAAGAAGGAGGTGACGCGGCCGGACGGCACGGCGATCCGGTTTGACCGCAACGCGGCGGTCATCCTGAGCCCGCAGAACGAGCCGGTCGGGACGCGCATTTTCGGCCCGGTGACGCGCGAGCTGCGCGCCAAGCGGTTTATGAAGATTATCTCGCTCGCTCCGGAGGTGCTGTGATGGCGGCGCGTATTCGCAAGGGCGACCGGGTGGCGGTGCTGACCGGCCGCGACCGGGGCAAGCGCGGGGAAGTGCTGCGCGTGCTGCCGGACAAGGAGCGCGCAGTGGTGCAGGGCGTCAACATGGTCGTCAAGCACCGGCGCGGCAGCGCGCAGGGGCCCGGCGGGGTCGACGAGATCGAGGCGACCGTCCACCTCTCCAACCTCGCCCATATCGACCCCGAGACCGACAAGCCGACCCGCGTGGGGTTCCGCAAGCTGGACGACGGCCGCAAGGTCCGTTTCGCACGCGGCTCCGGCGCGGTCATCGACCGCTAGGAGGAGGCGCATCATGGCTCGTCTCCATGACATTTACCGCGAGACCGTGCGCCCGGCTCTGGTCGAGCAGTTCGGCTACACCAACCCGATGCAGGTGCCGGCGCTCGAGAAGATCGTGCTGAACATGGGCGTGGGCGAAGCCGTGGGCGACAGCAAGAAGATCGAGGCTGCGGTCGCCGACCTGACGGCCATCTCGGGCCAGAAGCCCGTCGTCACCCGCGCGCGGAAGTCCATCGCCGGCTTCAAGCTGCGCGAGGGCATGGCGATCGGCTGCAAGGTCACGCTGCGCCGGACGCGGATGTGGGAGTTCTTCGACCGCTTGACGACGGTTGCTTTGCCGCGCGTGCGGGACTTCCGCGGCGTGTCGGCGAGAGCGTTCGACGGTCGCGGCAACTATTCGCTCGGGATCCGGGAGCAGATCATCTTTCCCGAGATCTCCTATGACAGGGTCGATGCGATTCGCGGCATGAACATCGTGATCTGCACCACGGCCCGCACAAACGAGGAGGCGCGAGCGCTGCTCGGCGGCCTCAATTTGCCGTTCGAGCGGTAAGAGCGAGGAAGGACAGGAACGCCCATGGCCAAGGTCAGCATGGTGGAACGGGACAAGAAGCGCCGCCGGCTCGTGTCGCAATATGCAAATCGACGGGCGGCTTTGCGGGCTGCGGTGCGCGACACGTCGCTGGCGCCGGACGAACGCTTCGCCGCGTCCCTGAAACTTGCGGCCATGCCGCGCAACGGCGCCAAGGTGCGGTTGCGCAACCGTTGCGAGGTGTCCGGGCGGCCGCGCGGCTATTACCGCAAATTCCGCCTGTCGCGAATCGCGCTTCGCGAACTGGCGTCGCGGGGGCAGGTCCCCGGCGTCGTGAAGGCGAGCTGGTAGGAAAGGAGGCGGCCATCCCATGTCGATGAGCGATCCTCTCGGCGATATGCTCACCCGCATCCGCAACGGGCAGCGGGCCGGCAAGCCGCATGTCGTGTCGCCGAAGTCCAAGCTGCGCATGAACGTGCTCCAGGTGCTCGCGCGCGAGGGCTATATCCGCAGCTATGCGGAAAGCCATGAAGGCCCGGCCGGCGAGCTGCGCATCGAGCTCAAATACTACGAGGGCCAGCCGGTCATCCGCTCGATCCAGCGGGTGTCGAAGCCGGGCCGGCGGGTCTATTCCCGGATCAAGGACCTCAAGCCCTTCAACAACGGGCTCGGGATCCAGATCCTGTCCACGCCGCGGGGCGTCATGTCGGACCATGAGGCGCGGTCCTTCAATGTCGGCGGCGAAGTGCTCTGCCAGGTGTTCTGATGTCCCGCGTAGGCAAGAATCCCGTCGCGATCCCCGATGGGGCCGAGGTCCGCTACGAAGGCGCCGTGTTAAGCGCGAAGGGCCGGCTCGGCGAACTCAGTTTCCCGGTTTCGGAAGACCTGGTCGAGGTCGAACTGGCCGACGGCCAGATCACGGTGCGGCCGCGCGACGAGTCGAAGCAGGCCCGCGCCATGTGGGGCACGACCCGGGCGCTCGCGCAGAATATCGTCACGGGCGTCAGCCAGGGCTTCACGCGCAATCTCGAGATCACCGGCGTCGGCTACCGCGCGGAAGTGAGGGACCGCGTTCTGGTGCTGTCGCTCGGCTACAGCCATCCGATCGAGTTCCCGATTCCGGAAGGCATCGAAATTGCCTGCGAGCGTCCGACGGCGATTTCGGTGAGCGGCGCCGACCGGCAGCGCGTCGGCCAGGTCGCGGCCGAAATCCGCGCCTGGCGCAAGCCCGAGCCCTACAAGGGCAAGGGAGTGCGGTACCAGGGCGAATATGTCTTCCGCAAGGAAGGCAAGAAGAAGTAGGGACGGGCGATGCTGACCACACGGGAACTTTTCGAGCGGCGCCGGCGGCGCGTGCGCTACGGCCTGAGGAAGGCCGGCGACGGGCGTCCGCGGCTGTCGGTGTTCCGTTCCAACCGCTATATCTACGCCCAGATCGTGGACGACCGGGAAGGCAGGACGCTGGCGGCCGCCTCTTCGCTGGAAAAGGACCTGCGTGAAGGGTCCGGCACGGGCAACCGCGAGGCGGCCCAGGCCGTCGGCGCGAGGCTGGCCGAACGTGCAGTGGCGGCGGGGGTGAAGGAAGTCGTCTTCGACCGCAGCGGCTACAAATATCATGGGCGGGTCAAGGCGCTCGCCGACGCAGCCCGCGAGGGCGGCCTCTCGTTCTGACGGGAGGGACGGACAGGAGCGCAGGAGGAAGGCGGGCAGCATGGCACGGGGACCGAGATCGGACCGCGGACGAGACCGCGAAGAGAGCGAGTTCATCGAGAAGCTGGTCTCGATCAACCGCGTCGCCAAAGTGGTGAAGGGAGGCCGCCGGTTCGGCTTCTCGGCGCTCGTCGTGGCCGGCGACGGCCAGGGACGGGCGGGCGTCGGCGCGGGCAAGGCGCGCGAGGTGCCCGAGGCGATTCGCAAGGCGACCGAACGGGCCAAGCGCACAATGCGCCGCGTGCCGCTGAAGGACGGGCGCACCCTCCATCACGATGTGCGCGGGCGTTTCGGCGCCGGCCGGGTGGTTCTTCGCGCGGCGCCGCAGGGCACCGGGGTGATTGCCGGCGGCCCGATGCGGGCGGTCTTCGAGGCGCTCGGCATTCAGGATGTCGTCGCAAAGTCGCTCGGCTCCTCCAATCCGCACAATATGGTGAAGGCGACTTTCGAGGCGCTTTCCCGCACGGCGAGCCCGCGCATGGTCGCCCAGCGGCGGGGCAAGCGTCCGTCGGAGCTGTTCGGGCCGCGCGAACCCGCAAGCGAAGCCGCGGAGGCGGATGCGCCGGTGGAGGCCGCGGGCAATGAATGACGGCGCCGCGAAACGTGTGAAGGTCACGCAGACCGGTTCGCCGATCCGGCGGCCCAAGGTGCAGCGCGAGACGCTGATCGGCCTCGGGCTGAACAAGATGAACCGTTCGCGCATCCTGGAGGACACACCGGCCGTCAGGGGCATGATCGCCAAGGTGCGGCACATGGTGCGGGTGGAAGAGGTTGAATGAGGGCTGCCCGCCTCCGAATTGAGGGGTGAGCGAGGACGAAGACGCGATGAAGTTGAACGAACTCTCGGACAATCCGGGCGCACGCAGGACGGCCAAGCGGGTCGGCCGCGGAATCGGCTCCGGAAAGGGCAAGACCTCGGGGCGCGGCGTCAAGGGCCAGAAGTCCCGCAGCGGCGTGGCCCTCAACGGTTTCGAAGGCGGGCAGATGCCGCTTTACCGGCGGCTGCCGAAACGGGGTTTCAACAACCACCGCTTCCGCGCCCGCTACCAGGCGGTCAATCTCGGCCGGCTCCAGATCGCCGTGGATGCCGGCAAGCTGAATCCGGCGGAGCCGGTGGACGCCGCCGCACTCGTCGCCTCCGGCGTCGTGCGCCGCGCGCGCGACGGGGTCAGGCTGCTTGCGGGAGGCGAGCTCAAGACGGGGCTGGAACTCCGGGTGGCCGGCGCCTCGAAGGCGGCAATTGCAGCGGTCGAGGCTGCGGGCGGCAGCGTTACGGTGCTCAACGCCGCTCCGGCGGAAGGGTAGCGGGAGCCATGGCTTCCGCCGCCGAGCGTCTTGCAGCCAATGTGAATTTCGGCGCCTTCGCCAAGGCGACGGAACTGAAGAAACGCATCTGGTTCACGCTCGGCGCGCTGATCGTCTACCGCTTCGGCACCTATATCCCGATCCCGGGCGTCGATGCCTCGATCCTGGCGGAACTGTTCGCCCAGCAGCAGGGCGGCGTGCTCGGCCTGTTCGACATGTTCGCGGGCGGCGCGCTCAGCCGGATGAGCATCTTCGCCCTCAACATCATGCCCTACATTTCGGCAGCGATCATCATGCAGCTGCTGACCGCCGTCAGTCCGAAGCTGGAAGCCCTGAAGAAGGAAGGCGAGTCCGGCCGGAAGAAGATCAACCAGTACACGCGCTACGGCACGGTGCTGCTGGCGGCGGTGCAGGGTTACGGGCTTGCGAGCGGCCTTGAGGCGATGGCAGGGCCGTCCGGCTCGGCCGTGCTGATCCCCGGCCTGTTCTTCAAGTTCACCACGGTCATAACCATCGTCGGCGGCACGGTCTTCCTGATGTGGCTCGGCGAGCAGATCACCCAGCGCGGCGTCGGCAACGGCATCTCGCTTATCATCTTTTCGGGCATTGTGGCCAACCTGCCGCTCGCGCTCGGACAGATGTTCGAGCTCGGCCGGACAGGCCAGATGTCCACGGCCTTCATTCTCGGCCTGATTGCGATGGCGGTCGCGGTGGTCGCATTCATCGTCTTCATGGAGCGCGCCCAGCGGCGGCTGATCGTCCAGTATCCCAAGCGTCAGGTCGGCAACCGCATGTATGGCGGCGACAGCTCGCACCTGCCGCTGAAGCTGAATACCGCCGGCGTCATTCCGCCGATCTTCGCCAGTTCGCTGCTGCTGATGCCGCTGACCATCGCGCAATTCAGCGCCGCCGGCGCCACGCCGGGCGGCGATGAGGGCGTGCTCGGCATCGTCGCCGCCTATCTCGGGCACGGCCAGCCGCTCTACCTGGCGCTCTATATGGCGATGATCGTCTTCTTCTGCTTCTTCTACACTGCGATCGTCTTCAACCCGGAGGAGACGGCGGAGAACCTGAAGCGTTACAACGGGTTCATTCCCGGTATCCGGCCCGGCAAGAACACCGCCGTCTATCTCGACTATGTGCTGACCCGGCTGACGACGGTCGGCGCCGTCTATCTGGCGATCGTCTGCCTGTTGCCGGAGATCCTGATCTCCCAATACGCCGTGCCGTTCTATTTCGGCGGGACCAGCCTGCTCATCGTCGTCAATGTGACGATGGACACGGTGGCGCAGGTGCAGAGCCACCTGATCGCGCACCAGTATGAGGGTCTGATAAAGAAATCGCGCCTGCGGGGCCGGCGACGATGATCCTGATCCTGCTGGGTCCGCCCGGCGCGGGCAAGGGCACACAGGCACGACGGTTGACGGAAGGACGCGGGCTCCCCCAGCTCTCCACCGGCGACATGCTGCGCGCGGAGATTGCCGGCGGCGGGGAGCTCGGCAGGCAGGCCGCCGCAGTGATAGAAGCGGGTCGGCTGGTGCCGGACGAGATTGTGATCGGCATTATCTCCAGGCGGATCGACGCGCAGGACTGCGTCGGCGGCTTCATTCTCGACGGCTTCCCGCGCACCGCCGCCCAGGCCGAGGCGCTCGACGCCCTTCTGGCCGGCAAGGGAATGGCGCTCGACGCCGTGGTGCTGCTGCAGGTGGATGAGGAGGCGCTGGTTGCGCGCATTTCCGGCCGGTTCACCTGCAGGAACTGCGGCGAGGGTTACCACGACCGGTTCAAGCAGCCCGTCGAGCCGGGCCGCTGCGACAAATGCGGCAGCACGGATTTCGAACGTCGACCCGATGACAGCGCCGATACGGTCCGGGAACGGCTCAGGGTCTATCGCGGCCAGACGGAGCCGATCCTTCCCTACTACGAAACGAAGGGCCTGTTGCGGCGGGTTGACGGCATGGCGCAAATCGGCGAAGTTGCCGCACAAATCGATATGGCGCTTGGCGGGGAAGCCGGCGGCCGGCCTTCGGGCGGTTGACGATTTCCGCTGCCCGGCGTATGTTGCGCTGTTTCAGCGGTCCAGCCCATGAGGAGTCCCAGGAGTGGCGCGAATTGCCGGCGTCAACATTCCGACGCAGAAGCGGGTTGAGATTTCCCTGACCTACATTCACGGGATCGGGCGCGCCAAGTCGCGGGAGATCTGTGAGAAGGCAGGGGTGCCTCTCGAGTACAGGGTCAACCAGTTGACCGAGGACCAGGTTATTCGCATCCGCGAGACCATCGACCGGGACTATATGGTCGAGGGCGATTTGCGGCGCGAGGTCGCGATCAACATCAAGCGCCTCATGGACCTCGGCTGCTACCGCGGGCAACGGCACCGCAAGGGGCTTCCCGTGCACGGTCAGCGCACCCACACCAATGCGCGCACCCGCAAGGGCAAGGCGCGGCCGATCGCCGGCAAGAAGAAATAAACGAAGAAGGAGCCGGTCGAGGATGGCGAGGCCAGCTGCCGCTCGCGTGCGCAGGCGCGAGCGCAAGAACATTTCCTCGGGCGTCGCGCACGTGAATGCGACGTTCAACAACACGATGATCACCATCACCGATGTCCAGGGCAATGCGATCGCCTGGTCGTCGGCGGGCGGGCAGGGCTTCAAGGGTTCTCGCAAGTCCACCCCGTTCGCAGCCCAGATCGCGGCCGAGGACTGCGCCCGCAAGGCGCAGGAACACGGCGTGAAAACGCTTGACGTCAATGTGCGCGGGCCGGGTTCGGGACGCGAATCCGCACTGCGTGCGCTTCAGGCGGCCGGCTTCACGATCACATCGATTCGCGACGTGACGCCGATACCGCATAATGGCTGCCGCCCGCCGAAGCGCCGGCGCGTGTGATTGCAGCACCCGATCGACACCAGCGCGCCGGCTCTCCCGGCAGGGGTTGAAACGAGACGATGACCACATCGTTCACGCACAAAAACTGGCAGGCTCTCATCAAGCCCGGCAAGCTCGACCTGCAGGCCGGGGGCGATCCCGGCCGGTCGGCGGTCATTGCGGCCGAACCGCTTGAGCGGGGCTTTGGAATCACGCTCGGCAACGCGCTCCGGCGGATCATGCTGTCCTCCCTGCAGGGCGCGGCCGTCACGCGGGTGCAGATCGACAGCGTGCTGCACGAGTTCTCCTCGATTCCCGGCGTGCGCGAGGACGTCACCGATATCGTCCTCAACGTCAAAGGGCTTGCGCTGCGCAAGCATTCCGACGGTCCGAGACGGATGGTGCTGGATGCGACCGGGCCGGGCGTGGTGACCGCCGGACGCATCCAGGCGGGCTCCGACATCGAGATCATGGATCCTGACCATGTCATCTGCACGCTGGACCGGGGCGCCAGCCTGCGCATGGAAATGACCGTCGAGAACGGCAAGGGCTATGTCCAGGCGGCCGATAACCGGCCGGAAGACGCGCCCATCGGCATGATCCCTGTCGATGCCATCTACAGCCCGGTGCGCCAGGTGTCGTACCGGGTCGAGCAGACCCGCGTCGGGCAGGCCACGGACTATGACAAGCTGCTGCTCGACGTGCAGACCGACGGGTCCGTCTCCCCGGAAGATGCTGTCGCTTACGCGGCGCGCATTCTGCAGGACCAGTTGCAACTGTTCGTGAATTTCGAGGACCTGCAGCAGTCGCAGCCCGACGGCCGTGCGGTCGATCTGCCGTTCAACGCCCACCTGCTGCGGAAGGTGGAGGAACTGGAGCTGTCGGTCCGCTCCGCGAACTGCCTGAAGAACGACAACATCATCTATATCGGCGACCTGGTGCAGAAGACCGAGAACGAGATGCTCCGCACGCCGAATTTCGGCAGAAAGTCGCTGAACGAGATCAAGGCGCTGCTGAAAACGATGGAGCTCGACCTCGGCATGGAAGTGCCGAACTGGCCGCCGGACAACATCGAAGAGCTGGCCAAGCGGCTCGACGAGCCGTTCTGAGCGGGGAGGGGCAAGGCGATGCGCCATCGCAAACAGGGCCGGCGGCTCAACCGGAGCTGGGCCCATCGCAAGGCGATGTTCTCCAACATGGCGAACGCGCTCATCAAGCATGAGCAGATCCGGACCACGCTGCCCAAGGCCAAGGAGTTGCGGCCCGTCGTCGAGCGCCTGATCACGCTTGCCAAGCGGGGCGACCTGCATGCCCGCCGGCAGGCTTTCGCCCGGCTCAGGGACGACGCCATGGTCGGGAAGCTGTTTTCGACCCTGCGGGAGCGGTACGCGGATCGGCCGGGCGGCTATACGCGCGTGCTCAAGGCCGGCTTCCGGAAAGGGGACATGGCGCCGATGGCCGTCATCGAGCTGGTGGACCGGGATGTCGCCGCCAAGGGCCAGGACAGCGGTCCGACTGCTGAACAGGACGAAGCGCCGGCCCTGAACGACGCTGCATAGCGGCCGGCCGGGCCGGGACACCGCCGTCCGGCCTCCCATGCATTCGCATTACGCCCGCGGGCTTACGCTGACCTTTGTCGGCGTCCTCGTCGTTACACCCGATACATTGCTGGTGCGGCTTGTCGATGCCGATCCATGGACCATGGTGTTCTGGCGGGGCCTCGGCATTGCCGGCGCGCTTGGCGTGATCGTGTGGGCGGTCGAGGGGCGGGAGGGCGTGCGCAATATCTTCCGCTTCGGCCCGCGCCGCTTGCTGGGGGCCGCGCTGCTGGTTGTGGTCAGCCATTGCTTCATCTGGGCGCTCGCGTTCACCACCGCCGCGAACGTGCTGGTGGTGCTCGCCGGCTCGCCGCTGGCCGCCGCGATTATCGGCCGCCTTTTCCTCGGCGAGCCGGCGCCGGTCCGCACCTGGATCGCAGCGGTTGCGGTGGCGGGCGGCGTAGCCGTGATTTTCGCCGACGACCTGGAGGGCGGCCGCTTCGCCGGCAATCTCTGCGCCGCCATCGCGACGGTCGGGCTCGCCGCCTATTTCGTGCTGCTGCGCTCGATCCGGGCCGCGAGCACGCTGCCCGTGCCGATCTGGGGCAATCTGGCGGCGGCGCTTGTGGCGCTTCCCTTCGCTTCGCCCTTCTCGGTTCCGGAAACGGGGGTGCTCTGGCTGGCGCTCATGGCCTGCCTGTTGCTGCCGGCGGGGATCGGCCTCATCAGCACGGGCCCGCGATATATACCGGCGGCGGAAGTGGGGCTCCTTTTGCTCCTTGAGACCCTGCTCGGGCCGCTCTGGGTATGGCTCGGCACCGG
>JAJEAZ010000230.1 GCA_022824105.1 Alphaproteobacteria bacterium | reverse complement strand
TGCATTTCCTGGAGGCGGAGCATCCCTCGGCCTTGCCGGCGATGCGGGCGATCAAGCGTGCGCTCGACCCGAAGAACATCATGAACCCCGGAAAGATCGTCCGCCTTTGAGTCCCAGATTGCTTGCTTTTGCGGGGTCGGTGCGCCGGGAGTCCTTCAATGCCCGGCTGGCCCGGTTTGCGGCGCGCGAAGCCGAGGCCGCCGGCGCGCAAGCGGTCGTTCTAAACCTCGCCGACTTCGACCTTCCGCTCTATAACGGCGACTTGGAAACCGCAGAGGGCCTGCCGGCCGGCGCGGTCCGGCTGAAGGAACTGTTCCTTGCCCATGACGGCTTCCTGATCGCGTCGCCGGAATATAACGGCTCCATCTCCCCGCTCCTGAAGAACGCCATCGACTGGGTGTCCCGGCCCGTGTCCGGGCAGCCGCAACTCATCTGGTTCAGGGGCAAGGTCGCGGGCCTCATGGCCGCCTCACCGGGCGCGCTCGGCGGTTTGCGGGGCCTCGTTCATGTGCGGCAGATCCTGTCCGGCATCGGCGTCATCGTCGCGCCCGGACAACATGCCATCGCACGGGCGGGAACCGTCTTCGACGGCGAGGGGGCGCTCGCCGAAGAACCGCATGGCGCGGCGGTGCGGCGCGTCGTCCGGGAGACCGTGCGGCTCGCCGCAAAACTCAACGCCTGAGGGGCGCCGGTGCCGGGCCCGCCGATCTTCACCCTGCGCGACGCGGAGCTCGGCTTCGGCGGCGCGAGCCTGTTCTCCGAGGTCGGCTTCGGCATTGCGCGCGGCGACCGGGCCTGCCTGATCGGCCGCAATGGCTGCGGCAAGTCCACCTTGATGAAGGTCATCGCAGGCGAACTGGAGCTCGACCTGGGCGAACGCTATGCCCAACCCGGCATCCGCATCGCCTATCTGCACCAGGACCCGCCCGGCGACGCCGAGGCCCGTGTCCGCGACTATGTGAGCCGCCCGCCGGACGACCGACCGCCCGCGCCCGACCACGCCGTTGCGGCGATGATGGACCGGCTGGATCTCGACCCGGAGCGGCGCATGGCGACGCTTTCGGGGGGCGAAAGCCGGCGGGCGGAGCTTGCGCGCGTGCTGGCCGTGGCTCCCGATATCCTGCTGCTGGACGAGCCGACGAACCATCTCGACCTCCCCGCCATCGAGTGGCTGGAGCGGCTGTTGCGGGGCTATGAGGGCGCCGTCGTCACCGTCAGCCACGACCGCCGTTTCCTGGCCGGCGTGACCGACCGCATCCTGTGGCTGGAGCGCGGCCGTCTGCGCCAGACCGGGCGGGGCTTCGCCGCCTTCGAGGAATGGTCGGAAGCCGTGATCGCGGAGGAGTTGCGCCGGCAGGAGAAGCTCGACCGCCGCATCGCCGACGAGACGCGCTGGCTGCATCGCGGCATCACCGCCCGCAGGAAGCGCAACCAGGGCCGGCTGGCGGCGCTGAACGACATGCGCGAACGCCGCGCCGCCATGCTCGGGGCCCCGCAACGCGCCCGTATCGTGCTCGAGGAGAGCGAAATCAGGAGCCGCATGGCGATCGAGGCCGGCAACATCTCCAAGCGGTATGGGGACCGGACGATTGTCGAGGGTTTCAGCACACGCATCCTGCGCGGCGACCGGATCGGCATATTGGGGCCCAACGGCGCCGGCAAGACGACCCTGCTGCGGATGCTGATCGGCGACCTGAAACCCGATGCCGGCAAGGTCCGCCGGTCCGCGACCCTGCAGTCGGCCTATTTCGACCAGCGCCGCGCGGCCCTCGACCTCGACGCCACGCTCAAGCGCACCCTCTGCCCGGAAGGCGGCGATACCGTGTTCGTGCGCGGCCGGCCCCGCCATGTGGTCGGCTATCTGAAGGACTTCCTGTTCGATTTCGACCAGGTCGAAAGCCCGGTCGGGTCGCTCTCCGGCGGCGAGCGCAACCGCCTGCTGCTCGCCCGCACGCTGGCGCGCAAATGCGACCTGCTGGTGCTGGACGAACCGACCAACGACCTCGACATGGACACGCTCGACCTGCTGGCGGATGTGCTGGGCGAGTTCGAGGGGACCCTGATCCTGGTAAGCCACGACCGGGATTTCCTCGACAAGACCGTGGCAAGCGTCATCGCGCTGGAGGGAGACGGCGCGGCGCGGGAATTCGCCGGCGGCTACAGCGACTACCGCCGCGCCCGGCCTTCCGCGCGGCAACGGGCCGAACCCAGGCCGCAGCCGAAGGCCGCGCCGGCCCGTCCGCGCCGCCAGGCCAACAAGCTGAGCTTCCGCCAGCAGCGGCGCTGGGAGGAACTGCCCGGAGCGATGCAGGAGGCGGGGGCCCGCGCCGCGAAACTGGAGCAGACGCTCGCCGACCCGGGCTTCTATGCCCGCGACCCCGGACAATTCGCCCGCGCGGCCGAGCTTCTCGACAAGGCGCGGTCGGATATCGCCGCGCTGGAAGAGGAGTGGCTCGAACTCGCCCTCTTGCGCGAAGAACTCGAAAAGGTCTGAATGGCGGCTCGGTTCAGAAGGCCGGACGGCCGCGCCGGGCCCCGCGCCCGGTGAGGAAGGTCCGGGCTCCACGGAGGAACGGTGCCGGGTAACGCCCGGCGGGGGCGACCCCAGGGAAAGTGCCACAGAAAACAAACCGCCGGCCCGCCGGGCACGCCTGGCCGGCCGGTAAGGGTGAAACGGGGCGGTAAGAGCGCACCGCGGCTCCGGCGACGGAGCCGGCAGGGTAAACCCCACCGGGAGCAAGACCGAATAGGAGCGGCAGGCCGGAACGTCCCGTTCCGGCCGGCGGCCTCCGCGCTCGCCGCTCGGGTTGGTCGCATGAGGCGTCCGGAGACGGGCGTCCCAGACGAATGGCCGTCACCGCCCGGAAACGGGCGGTACAGAACCCGGCCTACAGGCCTTCTGAGCCGTCCTTTCATCAATTTGCCGCCGGAGTTAAAGTTATCCACAACATGAGTGTGGATAACTCGCCTGCGCTCTTTTTTTGTTCTTATTTAGTTCTATTCCATGGCGAAGGGGCGCCCCCGTCGGATATTGATTTTTTTCTGACTTTCGCCTTGACGAGCAGCAGCAAAGTGGCTGAAAGTGGTTGCTAGTGGCTGCATAGTGGCTGAAAAGGGCGATTTCCTTCGGCCAAAAAACGAAAGGCGACGTCTCCGGTGCGGGTCTCTGGTCAATACGACGCCAAACTGGATGCAAAGGGGCGGGTCATTGTGCCGGCGGCTTATCGGCGCGCGATTCCCCAGGATGCCGAATTGCGCTTGCTGGCCGCGCCCGTGTTCGACGACCGCGAAGCCATCTTTTTCTGCGAAGAGAGCTACTTGCAGAATTGGGCTAAACACATCCATAAGAAACTGAAGAAAGCCCGGACCAAGAACGGCAAGCACATCGACTCGGGCAAGATCGTCAGCCTCTTCGTCGGCAGTTCGCGCGACACGCAAATCGACGGCCAGGGCCGCCTGCTATTGCCGCAGGATCTTCGCCAGGCCTGCAGCATCGGCAACGAAGTCCGCTTCATCGGCAATGTGGACATTATCGAAATCTGGAAGCCGGCGACCCACAACACATGGGTCGGAAACGTAACCGCGGACCTCGACGACGAAATCAAAGCCCTGATCCGTTTCGGCGGGTTCCTGCAATCCGGGTTCGAGTCGTGACCGCGGGCGCGCACATCCCGGTCATGGCTTCGGAGGTCGTTGCCGCCATCGGTCCGCGCGCGGGCGGGCATTATGTGGACGCCACCTTCGGCCGGGGCGGCTACTCCCGCGCGCTGCTCGCGTCGGCGCCCTGCCGCGTGCTCGCCCTCGACTGCGACCCGGCAGCGGAAGGCGCGGCCGCCGCGCTCGGCCGGGATTGCGGAGACCGCTTCCGTTTCCGCCGCGCGCGATTTTCCGAGATGGAAGACATTGCCGCCGACGAAGCCTTCGCGCCGGCGGACGGCATCGCCTTCGATCTCGGCGTGTCATCGGCGCAACTGGACGACCCGGAAAGAGGCTTTTCCTTCGCGCCCGGCCCGCTTGACATGCGCATGAGCGGCGAAGGACCGAGCGCGGCCGACCTCGCCGCCGACCTCGACGAGCACCGCCTCGCCGACATTATCCGCCGCTATGGCGAGGAACCGCGGGCCCGCCGGGTCGCCCGTGCAATCGCTTCCGCCCGCAGCGAGGCGCCGATCCGCACGACGGACCGCCTGGCGGCAATCGTCGCGCGCGTCGTGCCGGCGGACGGGCGGATCCATCCGGCGACGCGGACCTTCCAGGCGCTGCGCATCGCCGTGAACGACGAACTGGGCGAGCTCGACCTCGGCCTTGAAGCCGCCGAACGGCTCCTCGCGCCGGGCGGGCGCCTTGCCGTTGTCTCATTCCACTCGCTGGAGGACCGCGCCGTCAAGCGCTTCCTGCGCGAGCGGAGCGGCGGCGCTCCGGGCGGCTCGCGGCACCGCCCGCCCGCGTCTTCAGCGCACCCAACCTCCTTCCGGCTGCTGCACCGCCGCGCCGCCCGCCCGAGCGCCGCCGAAATCGCCGCCAATCCGCGCGCGCGGTCGGCCCGGATGCGCGCGGCCGAGAGGCTCGCGGCATGAGCGCGCGAACCACATTCTTCTGGTGCATCGGCGCAGCGGCGATGGCGGCCGGGCTGTTCGCCGTCGGCGACCATGTCCGCGACCGCAAGGACCGGCTGGCCGCACTCAACCGCGAAGTTCTCGCCGAACGCGAGCGCATCCAGGTATTGCGCAGCGAGCTTGCCTTCCTCACGCAGCCGCAAACCCTCGAATTCCAGAACGCACGCGCCCTGGGACTGGTCCCCATCGAGGCGGATCAGCTTCATCGATCGAGTTTCCTCCCGTCTCGATCGGTCAGCGCTCCCGAGCCGCCCCGAGCCCGGGCGCGTGCCAGGCGGGACGGCGACACCATCTCCGGACTCCCGACGGAGCAGTCGTCCCGCCTGTCCTTTGCCTTCGGGACGGGAGGCCGGCAATGAAACCGCATCGCTCGCCCTGCCTGGCTCTCGCAACCGCCCGCAAACGGCTCGCGTTCGGCGTGCTGGCCTTCTTCGTGAGCCTCACTGTCCTGACGATCAAGCTCGTCGGTCTCGGCACTATGGCCCAGGACACCCCGCCGCCCGCCGAAAAGGCCGCTTCCGAACATCCCGTGAAACGCGGCGACATCGTCGACCGCAACGGGCGGCTGCTCGCCACCAGCATCGTGTCGCGGGCCCTGGTCTGCTGGCCGCCGCAGATCGACGATGTCGAGGCGGCGGCGGCAAAACTCTCCGGCGCGCTGCCGTGGCTCAGCTTCGAAGAGGCGCGCCAGCGCCTGTCGCTGAAGCAGCGTTTTGTATTCGTCGCCCGCCGCCTGACGCCGCGGGACCAGAAAGCCGTGCTCGATCTCGGTCTGCCGGGCGTCGGCCTCATGTCCGAAGATCTGCGCATCTATCCCCACGGGCGCCTCGCAGCCCATGTGGTCGGGCGCACGGAGCCGAGCAATGACGGCCCGGTCGGCAATGCCGGCGCGGAGCAGCGTTTCAATGCCATTCTCGCCGACCCGACGCAGAGCGTGCAGCTCTCAATCGACATCCGGGTCCAGCATGTCATCCGCGAGGAGCTGGCGCGGGCGGTGGACCATTACTCCGCAATCGGCGGCGCCGGCCTGGTGCTGGACATCCGGACCGGCGAAGTGCTGGCGATGGTCTCGCTGCCCGATTTCGACCCCAATCGACAGGCAAAGATGGACGAAACGCAGGCCAACCGGGCCTCGCTTCTGGTCGCCGAGATGGGATCGACATTCAAGCTGCTCACCCTCGCCACAGCGCTCGACCGGGGCATCTCGCGCCTGACGAGCCGCTTCGACGCGACCGCGCCCATCAAGGCGTTCGGGCACACTATCGGCGACTATCGGGGCCAGAACCGGGTGCTTTCGGCCGCCGAGGTCGTCGTCCACTCGTCCAATATCGGCGCCGCGCGGATAGCGGAGAAGATCGGCGCGGAAACCTTCAAGGAGGTGCTCGACGGCCTGGGCCTCCTGAGCCGTCCGGCGCTCGAACTGCCGGAAGTCGGCCATCCCATCGTGCCGCGGACCTGGCGCCCGCTGACCACGATGACGGTCGGCTTCGGCCACGGCCTCTCCGTCAGCCCGCTCCAGACGGCATCGGCCGTCGGCGCGCTTGCGAATGACGGAGTGGCGGTGCCGGTTACCATGCTGAGGCGGACCGCACCGGCGCCGACGCGCAGGGTCTTCTCTTCCGACACCTCCGGGAAGATGCGCTGGATGATGCGCCAGGTGGTGCTCCGGGGCAGCGGGTCGAGGGCGGACAACGCCGCCTATCCCGTGGGCGGCAAGACCGGCACGGCCGAAAAGGTGGTGAACGGGCGCTACGACCGGAGCAAGCGGTTGAGCTCCTTCGTCGGCGTCTTCCCGATGAACGCGCCCCGCTACGCAATTTTCATCATGCTCGACGAGCCGAAGGGCCGCCCCGAGACCCACAATTTCGCAACCGCCGCCTGGAATGCCGTCCCGGTGGCCGGCGCCGCGATCCCCCGTATCGGTTCGATGCTGGGGGTTCCCGTGGCGGGCCCGGATTCGGACGCATGGATGCGGCGGGTCGTTCCCGACCGGCTCCTGTCCCGGCTCTTCAAGGACAAGGAGTCGTAATGTCCGCCGCCGGATGCCGGATCGATCTCGATGCGCTCGGCATCTCCGGTCTGACTGCCGACTCCCGGGAAGTGCGGCCGGGATACCTGTTCATGGCGGTTCCCGGCGCGCAGACGGACGGGCGCGCCTTCATAACCGATGCGCTCGCGAGAGGCGCGAAGGCAATCCTTGCGCCGGCCGGCACCGCCGCCGGTCCGCTGCCCGCCGGCGTCCAACTCATCCTCGACGAAGCCCCGCGCCGGCTGTTTGCCCGGTTGGCGGCGCGGTTTTTCGGCGCGCAGCCGGAAAGGGTGGCCGCCGTCACCGGCACCAGCGGCAAGACGTCGGTCGTGGATTTCATCCGGCAATTATGGCGCTTGCTCGGCCTCCCGGCGGCCAGTCTCGGCACGCTCGGGGTCGTCACCCCCGGCCGCTGCCGCGCCGGCGCGCTCACGACGCCCGACCCCGTGCAACTGCACCGCGAACTCGCCGGGCTGGCGCAGGCCGGCATAACGAATGTCGCGCTGGAGGCGTCCAGCCACGGGCTCGACCAGTACCGGCTCGACGGCGTACGGGTCTCGACCGGCGTGTTCACCAACCTCTCGCGCGACCATCTGGACTACCACCCCGACCTCCAGAGCTATCTCGACGCCAAGCTCGGCCTGTTCCGCAGGGTGATGGCGCCGGGCGGGCTCGCCGTCGTCAACGCCGACGATCCCGCCGGCGCCGCAGCCGGCGAAGCGGCCCGCGCTGCCGGACACCATGTCTGGCGTTTCGGACGAAACGGCCCGGCGCTGGAGATCGAGGTCGAGCGTATAGACGCCGACGAGACGGGCCAGGTGGCGGCGTTCCGGCTTCTCGGCCGCCGCCATCGCGTCCGGATGCCCTTCATCGGCGCGTTCCAGGCCGCCAATGCGCTTGCAGCCCTGGGGGCGGTGGCCGGCCAAGATGACGACCCCCATTCCGTCGTCGCCTGCCTGGAGGGACTCCACGGCGTCCGCGGCCGGCTCGAACTGGCGGCGCGCGCGCCTTCGGGCGCAGCGATCTATGTCGATTACGCCCACAAGCCGGGCGCGCTTGCCGCCGTTCTGGAAGCCCTGCGGCCCTCCGTGCGCGGTCGCCTCGTTCTGGCGTTCGGCGCCGGCGGCGACCGCGATCCCGGCAAACGGAAGGAGATGGGAAAGGTTGCCGACCGGCTCGCCGACCGGGTGATCGTCACCGATGACAACCCCCGCACCGAGGACCCGGCGGCGATCAGGGCCGCGATCCTCGCCGGCTGTCCCGGCGCCGCGGAAATCGGCGACCGCGAGGCGGCGATAGCAGCCGGCATTGAGGCGCTCGGCCCCGACGATATCCTTCTGATCGCCGGCAAGGGGCACGAAACCAGCCAGACGGTCGGCGCGGAGGTCCGTCCCTTCGACGACAGCGCCGTCGCCCGGCAACTGGCGGGGCGGGCGGCATGACGCTCTGGACCGCCGGGGAAGCCGCCGCCGCGACCGGAGGCATGGCGCGCGGGGGCTGGAGAGCATCGGGCGTCGCCATCGACAGCCGCACGATTGCGGCCGGCGACCTTTTCGTCGCCGTCGCCGGGCCGAACCATGACGGGCACTGCTTCGTGGGCCAGGCGCTGGCCGGCGGGGCAGCCGCAGCGATGGTCAGCCGCGACTTCGGCGCGGAGATGCCGTCCCTCCAGGTCCAGAACACCCGCGCGGGCCTGTACGCGCTCGCCCGCGCCGCCCGCCAGCGTTCGACGGCGCGCATCGCGGCCGTCACCGGCAGCGTCGGCAAGACGGGCTGCAAGGACCTGCTGTTCCAGCTCCTCTCGCGCGCCGGCCCGACGGAAGCGAGCCGGGGCAATCTCAACAACGAATGGGGCGCTCCGCTTTCCCTCGCCCGCCTGCCGCGCGAAGCGGCCTTCGCCGTCCTCGAACTCGGCATGAACCACGCCGGCGAGATCGCGCCCCTGTCCCGCCTTGTCCGCCCGCACGCGGCGCTGGTGACCGCCATCGCTCCGGCCCATACCGTCTTCTTCCGCGGCCTTGAAGACGTCGCCGACGCCAAGGCGGAGATATTCCAGGGGCTTGAGCCGGGTGGAACCGCCGTGCTCAATGCCGACACCCCCCATATCGACCGCCTGGAGGCCGCTGCCGAGCGCGCCGGCGCCAACATCCTCCGCTTCTCCCGGAGAGCGGGCGACGCGGTCCTGTTGAATGCCGCCCTCGACGCCTCCGGCAGCGACATCGCGGCGGAAATATGCGGCAGACGGTTCGACTTCCGGCTCGGCGCGCCGGGCGAGCATTGGGCGTTCAATGCGCTGGGGGTGCTGCTGGTGCTGGAGGCGTTCGGCGTCGCGCCGGACCCCGAGGTCCTGGCGGCATTCCACCCGCCCGCCGGGCGCGGCGCCCGGCGAAACCTGGGCGGCTGGACGCTGATCGACGAAAGCTACAATGCAAGCCCGGCGGCGATGGACGCCGCGATAGAGGTGCTCGGCCTCGCCCAGCCGGCTCCCGGCGGTCGGCGGATCGCCGTTCTGGGCGACATGCTGGAACTGGGTGGGGATGCAGGTCTCGCGCATACCGACCTTGCGGGTCCCCTGGAGGAGGCTGCGGTCGATCTCGTTTTCGCCGCCGGCCCCGAAATGCGGCGCCTCTTCGACTGCTTGCCGCCCGCCCGGCGCGGCGCGCACCGCCCGGACGCCGCCGCCCTCGCCCCCCTGATCGCGGACGCCCTGGCGCCCGGCGACGTCGTGCTGGTCAAGGGCTCACTCGGCATGGGCATGAAGACCATTATCGAGGCGCTGGAGCGGCGCGCAGAGGCAGGAGGTTGAGCGCCCATGCTTTACAACCTCCTTACGCCGCTGGCCGAGGATTTCCAGCTCTTCAACCTGTTCCGGTACATCACGTTCCGTTCGGGAGCCGCGACGCTGACTGCGCTCGCGGTGAGCTTCCTGCTGGCCCCCGGCATGATCGCCTGGCTGCGCGCCCGCCAGACCAACGGCCAGCCGATCCGCGAGGACGGTCCGAAATCGCACCTGGAAACCAAGCGCGGCACGCCGACCATGGGCGGCACGCTGATTCTGACGGCGCTCGTCGCCAGCACGCTGCTCTGGGCCGACCTCGCCAACGGCTATGTCTGGATCGTGTTGGCGGTAACGCTCTGCTTCGGTCTCGTCGGCTTCGCGGACGACTATCTGAAACTTGCCCGAAGCAGCAGCCGCGGCCTGCCCGGCAAGGTGAAACTTGCCATCCAGGTCGCGGTGAGCGCGGCGGCTGCGGTTGCAGCGGCCGAAATCGTCGGCGCGCCGCTCGGCTACGGGCTCGCCATCCCGATGTTCAAGGACCTCCTCATCGACCTCGGCTGGCTTGCGGTGCCATTCGCCGTGCTGGTCATGACCGGGGCATCGAACGCGGTCAATCTCACCGACGGGCTCGACGGCCTCGCGATCGTGCCGGTCATGATCGCCGCCGGCTGCTTCGGCTTCATCGCCTATCTCGCGGGCCACACCGTGTTCGCGGAATATCTGCAGATCCACCCGGTTCCCGGCGCCGGCGAGCTTTCGGTCCTGCTGGGCGCGCTGGTGGGGGCCTCCCTCGGTTTCCTCTGGTACAACGCGCCGCCGGCCATGGTGTTCATGGGCGACACGGGCTCGCTCGCCTGCGGCGGCACGCTTGGCTCGGTCGCCGTCATCGTCAAGCACGAACTGGTGCTCGCCATTGTGGGCGGGCTCTTCGTGCTCGAAGCGGTCTCGGTGATCGTCCAGGTCGCCTCGTTCCAGCTCACCGGCAAGCGCGTGTTCCGCATGGCGCCGCTCCATCATCACTTCGAGCAGAAGGGCTGGAAGGAGCCGACCATCGTCATCCGCTTCTGGATCATCGCGGTCGTGCTGGCGCTGGCCGGGCTCGCGACGCTGAAGCTCAGATGATCCCGCTGCCGGCATATCGCGGCGCCGAAGTGGGCGTCATGGGGCTCGGCCGGTCCGGGCGGGCGGCGGCGGCGGCCTTCGCGGCCGCCGGCGCGCATCTCCATGTCTGGGACGACAGCAAGGAGTTGCGCAGGGACTTCGACAACCCGCGCCCGATAGAACCCTCCGCACTCGACCGGCTGGTCTGGAGCCCCGGCATCCCGCATCTCCACCCCCGGCCGCACCCGCTGGCGGTCAAGGCGGATGCCGCCCGCGTCCGGCCGGAGGCGGATGTCTCCCTGCTGATGGAGGCCATGCCCGATTGCCGCTTCGTCGGAGTCACGGGCACCAACGGCAAATCCACCGTGACGGCCCTGATCGGGCACGCGCTCGGCGCGCTGGGGCGGGCGCATGCGGTCGGCGGCAATCTCGGGCCGGCCGCGCTCGGCCTGCCGGCGCTCGGCCCGGGCGGAATCTATGTGCTCGAACTCTCGTCTTACCAACTCGCGCTCATGTCCAATCCGGCCTTCGATGTTGCGGTGCTCCTGAACATCGCTCCCGACCATCTCGACCGGCATGGCGGCATGCACCGCTACGCCGCCGACAAGGCGCGCATCTTCGAGAACCGGGCGACCGCGATAGTCGGACAGAGCGATCCATGGAGCCGCCGCCTGGCGTATCTCATGCGGGCAGAAGGCCGCGCCGTCGCCTGGATCGGCAATGACGGCCCTGCGCTTCCCGGCCTGCCGGGGCTGCACAACCGCCGCAATGCCGCCGCCGCGCTTGCCGCGCTCGGCGCGCTCGGCATCGACGGCAAGGACGCGCTGGACGCCATGAGCAGCTTCCAGGGCCTGCCGCACCGCATGGAGACCGTCGGGGAGATCGCCGGCGTGCGCTATGTGAACGACAGCAAGGCGACCAATCCGGAGTCGGCGGCCTTCGCGCTTGCCAGCTTCGAGCGCGTGCGCTGGATTGCCGGCGGGCAGGCCAAGACGGACGACCTCGAAGCCCTCCGTCCCTGGTTCGACCGGATCGCGAAGGCCTATCTCATCGGCGCGTCCCAGGCTCCGTTTGCGCGCGCGCTTGCGGACCATGCGGCATGCGAGTGCCTGGGCGACCTCGGCGCGGCCCTTGCGGCCGCCCATCGGGACGCACAGCCCGGCGACGTCGTGCTGCTGGCCCCGGCCGCAGCCTCGTTCGACCAGTGGAAGAGCTTCGAGGCGCGCGGGGACGCCTTCCGCGACGGCGTACGAGGGTTGATGGGAGGCGCGGGATGAGCCTGCTGCCCCGCACCGACCGAAGCTGGACCGCCCAATGGGTCTGGACCGTGGACCGGGTGACGGTCGGCGCTGTCGCGGCCTTGGTCGTTTTCGGCCTCATTCTGGTTGCAACGGCCGGCCCGGCCGTCGCCGAGCTCAACGGCGCCACCCGCTTCCATTTCCTGATGAAGCATGCCGCGTTCCTGCCCTTCGCCATTGCGCTGCTGGCCGCCTGCGCCCTGCTCAGCCCCGTTCAGGTCCTCCAGATGGCCTGCCTGGTATGCGCCGGCGCCCTGCTGCTGACGCTGGTGACCGCGCTTGTCGGACCGGAAAACAAGGGCGCCCAGCGTTGGCTCTCGCTGGGCTTTATCGGCCTGCAGCCCTCGGAGTTCCTGAAACCGGCCATGGCCGTCGTCTCCGCCTGGCTGTTCGCGCATTACCGCATCGTCGTCGGCTCGCGCGCGCTCTGGATCGCCGCCGGACTGCTTGCCGCCGTCTCCACCGCCCTGCTGCTGCAGCCGGATGTCGGTATGACCTTCATGGTCGTCTCGGTCTGGTTCGGGCAATTCGCCCTGGCGGGGATGCCGCTTCCGGCGCTGGCCGGCCTTGCCTTCGCGGCCGGTATCGGCGGGGTCGTCGCCTATTTCGGCTTCGACCACGTCTCGGGCCGCGTCAACAATTTCTTCAACGGCGTTGGCGGCGACCGTTACCAGATCGGCCGGTCGCTCGACTCCTTCAAACAGGGCGGCCTGGCCGGGCAAGGCCCCGGCGAAGGCACGGTCAAGGAAACCCTGCCGGATGCCCATGCCGATTTCATCTTCGCCGTGCTGGGCGAGGAGTTCGGCCTGCTGGTCTGCATCTCCGTGGTTGCGCTCTACGGCCTGATCGTCTGCCGGGGCGCGTTCCGGCTGATGGCGGAGGAGAACCTGTTCGCATTCCTGGCCGTCTCCGGGCTGCTCGCAAGCTTCGGGCTCCAGGCATTCATCAACATGGCATCGGCGCTGGAAGTCATCCCGACCAAGGGCACGACCCTGCCTTTCCTCAGCTATGGCGGCTCGTCGCTGTTCGCCGCCTCGATCACGCTCGGCTTCGTCCTCGCCCTCAACCGGCGCCGTAACGGGCAGGCGGAGGTGTTGTGATGGCCGGCCCCATCGCCATCGCCGCCGGCGGCACGGGAGGCCATGTGTTTCCCGCACGCGCCTTCGCCGCCTGCCTTGCGTCGCGGGGCGAGGCGGCCATCGCCGTGACCGACAGGCGCGGCGCCGCCTTCGCCGGGGACGCCCCGGTGCATACCATCCGCGCCGGCCCGCCTCGCAGCCTGCGGGGCCTCATGCAGCTCGGGCTCGGCGTATTCGACGCCCGCAAGGTGCTCAGAAGCACGCGCTCGCGCGCCGTCGTCGGCTTCGGCGGCTATCCCTCCGCGCCAACCGTGCTCGCCGCGCGCTGGCTCGGCCTGGCTACCGTGCTGCACGAACAGAACGCCCTGCTCGGCAGGACCAACCGGGTGCTCGCGCGCGGCAGGGTCAAGGTCGCCGCCAGCTATCCCGGCATGGGCGACCGCCTGGTCGGCAATCCCGTGAGGCCGGAGATCGCGGCGCTTCGCGACCGGCCCTATACGCCCCCGGCGCTGGGCGAGCCCCTGCGGCTCCTGGTCTTCGGCGGCAGCCAGGGCGCGCACATCTTTTCCGAAGTGCTGCCGGAGGCGCTCGGCCCTCTTGCCGGCCGGGTCGTCGTCCGCCAGCAATGCCGCGCGGAAGACCTCGACGCGGCGCGCGACGCCTATCGCCACCACGGCGTCGAGGCATCCCTGGCGCCCTTCATCGAGGACATGGCAGGCGCGCTCGGCGAAGCGCACCTCGTGATCGCCCGGGCCGGCGCCTCTACCGTGGCGGAACTCGCGGCTGCGGGCCGGCCGGCGATTTTCGCGCCATATCCCCATGCGACCGACGACCACCAGAGCGCGAATGCCAGTGCCGTCATCGAGGCAGGCGGCGGCTGGCTGCTCGCGGACCGGGATTTCACGCCCGACCGGCTGCGGGACCTCGTGGAGGCCGGCCTTGCCGAGCCCGAGCGGCTTTCGCGCGCGGCAGCCGGCGCCCGCCAGTTCGGCAGGCCCGACGCGGCCGACGCGCTCGTCGATTTCGTGCTCTCGGAAGTCCGGGAGACCGGGGCATGACGGGACTTCCGCTTCCTTTCGGGCCGCTCCACTTTGTCGGGATCGGCGGCATAGGCATGAGCGGCATCGCCGAACTGCTGCACCGGCTCGGCTGTTCGGTCGGCGGCAGCGACGCGCAGGCGAGCGCCAACACGGACCGGTTGGAGGCGCTCGGCCTCTCTGTCCGGATCGGCCATGACGCGGCCAATCTCGGCGAGGCGGCGGCGGTCGTGGTTTCGACGGCCGTTCCCGAGGACAATCCCGAACGCCAGGAGGCGCTGAGGCGCGGCCTTCCGGTGTTGCACCGCTCCGAGGCGCTGGCCGCCATCGCGTCGCTGTCATGGCCGATTGCGGTCACCGGCACGCACGGCAAGACGACGACGACCGCGATGATCGCGGCGGTGCTGGACGCCGGCGGCCTGGACCCGACGGTCGTGAATGGCGGGATTCTCGAAGGGATCGGTTCCAACGCAAAACTGGGCGAAGGACACTGGGCGGTTATCGAAGCCGACGAGAGCGACCGGTCCTTCCTCAACCTGCCGGCCACCCTGGCCGTGGTCACCAATATCGAAGCCGAGCACATGGAGCATTACCGCGATCTCGCCGAGATCGAGGCGTGCTTCGCCCGGTTCGCGGACTCCGTGCCTGCGTTCGGCAGCGCCATCGTCTCCGCGGACAATGAAGGCGCGCGCCGGCTGGCGCAGAGGTGCCGGCGACCGGTCCTTCGCTACGGCTTCGCGCCCGATGCCGATATTCGCGGCGGCGGGCTGGCGCTCGAACCCGCCAGTTGCTGGCTCGACGTGTCCGGCCTCGTGGACATGGCCGACCTCAGGATCGGGGTGCCGGGCCGCCACAATGCCGAAAACGCGCTGGCGGCGGTCTCGGTCGGACATCTTCTGGGCATTCCCGAGGACGCCATTCGCAGCGCGCTGGGCGCGTTCCGGGGCGTGCAGCGCCGGTTCACGCTTGCGGGCGTGGTGGACGGCGTGCGGATCATCGACGACTACGCCCACCACCCGACCGAGATCGCAGCCGTGCTCGCGACCGCCCGGCTGGCCGGGTGCGGGCGGGTCATGGCGGTCATGCAGCCCCACCGTTACACACGCCTGAACGCCCTGCTCGACGATTTTGCGCACTGTTTTTCCGAGGCCGACAAGGTGCTGATCGCGCCCGTCTATGCCGCCGGAGAGCCGCCTATTGCCGGCGCGAACCGGGATGCGCTCGTCGCCGCGGCGCGCGCGGGCGGTCACCGGGATGTGGCGGCGATCGACGGTCCCGACGACCTGGCGAGGCGCGCCGGGGCCTGGGCCGCGCCGGGCGACACGATCGTATGCCTCGGCGCGGGCTCCATCTCGGCATGGGCGCACGCCCTGCCCGACACGCTCAGGGAGGCCCGGAAATGACCCCGCGCTTCCCGCTGCCCTGCATCCGGGGGCGCATGACCCCCTCGGCCCCGCTCGACCGGATTACCTGGTTTCGCGTCGGCGGGCCGGCGGAAGCGATGGCCCGCCCGGTGGACCGGGCCGACTTGCGGGCGCTGCTGGCGGGGCTGCCCGAGGACGTGCCGTTGACCGTGCTGGGCGTCGCCTCGAACACCCTGGTCCGGGACGGCGGCATAGAGGGCCTCGTGGTGCGGCTCGGGCGGGGCTTCGCCGATGTCCGCGCCGAGGGCGAAACCGTGGCCGCCGGCGCGGCCGCGCTCTGCGCCAATGTCGCGCGCGCGGCCGCGGAAGCCGGGCTCGGCGGACTCGAATTCCTTTCCGGCATACCGGGCACGGTCGGCGGCGCGCTTGCGATGAATGCCGGCGCCTACGGACGCGAGACGGCCGACATGTTGATCGACGCCGACACGATGACGCGCCGGGGCGAAGTCGAGCGCCTCTTCAATGCCGACTTCGGCTTCCATTACCGCGGAAACGAGTTGGAAAAGGACCGTATTTTCCTCTCTGCCCGCTTCCGGGGCGTGCGGCGATCCCGCGACGAGATCCGCGCCGCCATGGCGGAGATCGCCGCCGCCCGCGAAGCGAGCCAGCCGATCCGCACGCGCACGGGCGGCTCCACCTTCCGCAATCCGGCGGGCGCCAAGGCCTGGGAGCTGATCGACCGGGCCGGCTGCCGGGGCTTGAAACGCGGTGGAGCGATGGTCTCCGAGATGCATTGCAACTTCCTGGTCAACACCGGCTCGGCGAGCGCCGCCGACCTGGAGGACCTGGCCGAGGATATCCGCGCGCGCGTGCTTGCGGCCACCGGCGTCGGCCTCGAGTGGGAGATCGAGCGCGTCGGTCGGCGGGGAGCGCCCCCGGCATGAAAAGGGTCGCGATTCTCATGGGCGGGGTTTCCGTCGAGCGCGAGGTCTCGCTGGTCACGGGGCAGGCCGTGTGCGAGGCGCTGGCGGAGCTCGGCTACTGCGTCGATCCCATCGATGTCGGGGCCGATATCGCGGCCCTGGCGGCGCGGCTGACGCCTGCCCCCGATGCGGCGTTCAACGCCCTTCACGGGCGCTTCGGCGAGGATGGCTGCATCCAGGGGCTGCTGGAACTGATGGGGATTCCCTATACCCATTCGGGCATTCGCGCCTCCGCGCTGGCCATGGACAAGGCGGCGTCGAAGGCGATTTTCCGGACGGCCGGCATCTCCGTGCCGGAAGGCGCGGTGGTGCCCTGCGAGGACGCGCACGAGGCGATGCCCGCGCCCTATGTAATCAAGCCGGTCGCAGAGGGCTCAAGCGTCGGGGTCATCATCGTTGAGGAAGGCTCCAACGCCGTTCCGCTCACGGCGGATACCTGGCCCTTCGGCGGGAAGGCCCTGGTCGAACGCTACATTCCGGGCCGTGAACTCACCGTTGCCGTAAACGAAGGTCGGGCGCTGGGCGTGCTCGAAATCCGCCCCTACCAGGGCTTCTACGACTACGACACGAAATATACCGAGGCGCGCGCCGAGCACCTGATTCCGGCGCCGGTCGACGACGGGGTGGTCGCCCGGGCGCTCGACATGGCCGAACGCGCCCACATGGCGCTCGGCTGCCGGTCGGTCACGCGCGCCGATTTCCGCTACGACGAGCAGAATGGCGGGCTCTACCTGCTGGAGGTCAACACCCAGCCGGGCCTCACGCCCCTGTCTCTCGTGCCCGAAATCGCCGCCCATGCCGGCATCGACTTTCCGAGCCTCGTGCAACTGATGACGGAGGCGGCGCGATGCGACTCCTGAAGGCCCGTATCGGCCGGCGGCGGCTTTGGCGCTTCGGGGCCCTGCTCCTGGTTGCCGGCGCTGTAGCGGCAACGGTTCGCACGGCCGAGACCGAGTGGGCCGCGCGTCAGGCCCAGGCCGTCATGGACCGGGCGCTTGCGCTCACGGCCCGCGCCGGCTTCCAGGTTCGCGATGTGAGGGCCATCGGCCGTGTGCGGACCACGCGCGACGAAGTCCGGAACGCTGTCGGCGCGGTGCAAGGCGCGCCGATCCTCGCGGTGGACATCGGCGCCGTCCGGGCGCGGGTCAAGGCATTGCCATGGGTGCAGGAGGCCGAGGTCGAGCGGGCGCTCCCCGACATGCTGGTCGTTCGGCTGGTCGAGCGCGAAACGCTCGCGGTCTGGGACCGGGGCAAGGACTTTGCCGTTGTCGACACGACGGGACACCCGATTGCCGGCGCCGACCCGCGCGCCCATGCCGATCTGCCCGTCATTCGGGGCGAGGGCGCCACGACAGCCGCTCCCGCCATTCTCGACAGGCTGGGAAAGGAACGCGACCTCGCCCGGCGTATCACCGGGCTGACCTTCGTTTCCGGGCGGCGCTGGAATGTTCATCTCGACTGGCGAATCGAGATAAAGCTGCCGGAAGAGGGGGCGGAGGCCGCGTGGGCGCGCCTGGCGCAAATCGACCGGGAACGCCGGCTGCTGGACGGGGACATCGCCCATATCGATATGCGGTTTGACGGCCGAATGGTTTTGCGCATGGCCAGCAACGACACCGCGGAACGGAGCTGAAGCCATGGCGCGGGAGAACATCGTCGCGGCGCTGGACGTAGGCAGCACGAAAGTCTGCTGCTTCATCGCCCGGATTCCCGAAGCGGGGCGTTTCGATGTTGTCGGCATCGGCGACCGCGCCTCGCGGGGCATTCTGGAAGGCGCCGTCGTCGATATCCACGCCGCCGGCAAGGTCATCGCAACGGCGATTTCGCATGCGGAACGGATGGCCGGCGTCGAAATCCAGCAGATCTACGTCGCGACCAGCGGCGGACGTCCCGCGAGCCAGCGCATTCGCCTCGAGCTTCCTGTTCCGGGACCGAGGATCGGCCCCGCCGACATTCGCGGAATCCAGAACGCGGCCTATGCCCGCATCGACACCACGGACCGCCGCCTGCTCCTGGTCCGGCCGCTGGACTACGCGGTGGACGGCGTCGACGGCGTCGAAAAC
>JAJEAZ010000480.1 GCA_022824105.1 Alphaproteobacteria bacterium | reverse complement strand
AAAACGACACGCCATCCACCATCCCTCAAACCCTCCTGGCAAGGCTCGAAACCCTTCAAACACAAAGAATCAGAACCGCCCAAAAAGCGCAAACCTTCAAACCCAAAACACACAACGTTTGAGATGTGTGCATACGGTAGGCTCAATATCCCGGCGGGGGCTGGAAACCGCCGAAATGGCGTTCGATCAGCCGCGCGGTGTGGATGCAGGCCCTGTCGCCGAGATAGGGGCCGACGATCTGGACGCCGCCGGGCAGCCCGTCGCGCGCAATCCCCGCCGGCGCCACGGCGCCCGGCAGGTAGCACACACCGTTGAAGCCCGCCCAGAACAGCTGGTCGGTCGTCGGCACCTCGCGATTGTTCACCCGGACCGTGCGCTGGTAGCGCTCGCCCTCATGGTCGTGCGGGAAGGCGGTCGAGGCCGCGACGGGGCAGAGCAGCACGTCCCAGTCCTGGAAGAAGCGATGCCAGGCCCAGCGGAAATGCTGGCGCTGCTCGCGGAGCGCCAGCCACTCGCGGTGCCGCATGGTGTTGCCGCGCGCCATGCGGGCGTAATAGCTCGGGTCGTCCGCGCCGAGGCGCTCGACGGCTTCCTCATGCTCGCGCAGCACGGCCTCCGGCTGGCGGGCGCTGGTCGCCGCACGCAGCAGCAGGATGTAGTTCTCGTGGAGCGCCACCATGTCGATCTCGGGCCGCGCCGTGTCGCTCACCGTCGCGCCGGCGGCGGCGATGCGGTCCACGAGATCCTGCAGCAGGTCGCCATAGACTGAATCGACCTCGGACGGCTCGGAGTCCAGCATGACGGCGACACGCAGCCCCTCGAAGCCGGAGACGCGCGGGGCCGGCAGGTCGAGCCTGTAGCCGGCCGCTTCCATCTCGTCGGGACCCGCCATGGCGTCGAGCGCGGCTTCGAGGTCATCCGCCGAGCGCGCCAGCGGCCCGACCACCGAGATGTCCGACTGCGCCAGCACGCCCGGCAGCGCCTGCCCGCGCGGCGGGCAGATACCCCAGCTCGGCTTGTGACCGAAGACGCCGCAATAATGCGCGGGGTTGCGGATCGAGGAGCCGATGTCGCTCCCGGCCTCGATGCCGGTCATGCCGGCCGCCAGCGCCGCGCCCGAACCTCCCGAGGACCCGCCCGGCGTGCGCCCGAGGTCCCAGGGATTGTTGGTGACGCCGTAAATGTCGTTGTAGCTCTGCCAGTCGGCCAGCATCAGCGGCACATTGGTCTTGCCAAACAGGTTGACGCCGGCCGCCTTCAGCCGCTCGACCGACACGCTGTCCGTCTCCGCGATGTTGTCGCGGAACTCGGGGTCGCCCCAAGTCGTGGGCGAACCGGCCAGGTCGTAGCTCTCCTTGATCGTCATCGGCACGCCGTGGAGCGGCGGCAGGTCCCCGCCCCGGACGGTCTCGCGGTCGGCGGCCCGCGCGGTCTCGCGCGCCCCCTCGCGATCCTCCCAGATGACCGCATTCAGGGCCGGGTTGTGATCGTCGATGCGCGCGAAGTAGAGGTCGAGCAATTCCTCTGCCCCGATCTCCCGCTTGCGGATCATGGCAGCGAGTTCGGTTGCGGACTTGAAGGCGGTCTCGGTCATTCCGGCTCTCCCCCGTTTTCTCCCGGCGCGCTATATTGCACGCAGAACAGGGGAGGCGTGGCAATGGAATTCACACCGATTTCGGGCGCGTGCGGCGCAGAGGTCTCCGGCATCGACCTGGAGCGGGAGCTAACCCCGGAGCGTGTGGAGACGCTGCAGGCCGGGCTCGGCGAATACGGCGTGCTGGTGTTTCGCGGACAGACGCTCTCGCCCGAGAGCCACCTGGCGATGGGCGAGGCGTTCGGCGGCGTCAACATCAACCGCTTCTTCAAGGCGGTGGACGGCTATCCCGGCATCGCGGAGGTGCGCAAGGAGCCCGAGCAGAAAGCGAATATCGGCGGCGCCTGGCACACCGACCATACGTACGACATCGAGCCGGCGCTGGGCTCGATCCTGGTCGCGCGCGAATTGCCGCCCTTTGGCGGCGACACGCAGTTCTCAAGCATGTATGCCGCTTACGACGCCCTCTCGGACGGGCTGAAGGCGATGCTTTCGGGCATGAAGGCGGTGCATTCGAGCCGCCATGTCTTCGGGGCGCGCGCCGACTATGTGACGGACGGCAGCGATCTCGCCGGGCGGCTCGGCAACAATGAGGCGGCCACGCAGGACGCCGTGCATCCGGTCGTCATCCGCCATCCGGTGAGCGGGCGGCCGTCGCTCTATGTCAACCGCGGGTTCACCACCCGCTTCGACGGCTGGACGGTCGAGGAGAGCCGCCCGCTGCTGCAGATGCTCTACGAGCACGGGAGCCGCCCGGAATTCACCTGCCGGGTGCGGTTCGAGCCGGGCACGGTGGTCTTCTGGGACAACCGCGCGACCTGGCATTGCGCGCTCAACGACTATGCCGGCCACCGCCGCCTCATGCACCGCGTCACGGTGGAAGGCGCGCCGCTGCCGGCCTGGCGGCCCGAGGCGGAGCGCGCCGCCGCCTGACCCATCCTCGACGGTCGCGCGCCGACGCTGGCCGGAAGCGTCAGGCGGGCGGCAGGCGGAGCTTGTCGCTGTAGAGTTCCACCACGGCGTCGAGGTCCGGGTTCTGCACCGTCACGTCGATGGCGCGCACGCCGAACATCGCCGGATTGCGCGGCAGGAGCGGCTCCCGCCCCTCCGCGAGGTCGCGGGCGAGCTTCAGGAGCCGGCGCCGGGCCGCGATGATCGCCGCGTCCGAGGGGCCGAGATGCTCGTTCTCGCGGTCCACGACCGGCCCCATGCTCTCGACGATGGCGCGGTCCTGGTTGTTGACGCCCGGAATGCCGGTCGCATTGCCGGCCCGCTGCGAGGTGCGGTCGAGCCTGTAGCCGTTTTCGCGGTTGACCTCGGGCGTGAAGCCGCCCGGAAGCGTGCGCGGCGCGGCGCCCAGGCCCGTCTCCAGATAGTCGCGGTCCGCCTCCGTCATCGGCGCTTCCGGGTTGTAGGAGGTGCCGAAGACGAAGCTGTTCTCGTCGTCTATCGGGATATAGGCGCGCGACGAGATCGGGTATTTCGGGTGCGGGATGATCGAGTTGCTCGGCAGGATCCACTGCGTGATGCGCCAGTTGAACAGATTGTCCGCCGCGCCGCGCTGTGAGCCGTAATAGAAGCCGTAATCGGTCGGCCGGATGTGGATCGACGGCATGCCGTCCTTCTGCCAGTTGCCATGCGCGGCGGCGAGGCCGGGCGACAGGGCGGACATGTCCGCGAAGCGGTGCAGGAAGGTGGTGTGGCGGGTGTCCATTTCGCCTTCGAAGCCCTGGAAATAGTTGGCGCGCAAATGCCACTTCTTCTGCCAGCGGTGCTCCGGCGCCAGCATCGCCCATTCGAATTCCGGCAGCGGCGGGCGCCTGTCCTCGGGCCCCATATAGACCCAGATCCAGCCGCCCCACTCGGCGGCCGGATAGGCCTTCATCCGCACCTTGCGCCTGTAGTCGGTCTC
>JAJEAZ010000374.1 GCA_022824105.1 Alphaproteobacteria bacterium | reverse complement strand
GCCGGACGGCATGTTCGTGCTCGGCGAGGCGGCCGAGACCCGGGGGCTGTTTCTAGGCTGCGGAATGAACTCGGTCGGCGTCGCCACCGGCGGCGGCGCGGGCATGGCGCTCGCGCACTGCATCCGCCACGGCCATATGCCGATGGACCTGAACGAAGCGGACCCGAAACGGTTCGCGCCGGAATTCAACACGGTGGAGGCCCTCTCGGCGCGCGCGCCGGAAGTGCTCGGCAAGCACTATGAAATCACCTATCCGGGCCGGCAATGGAGGAGCGGGCGCGGCCTCAGAAAGACCCCGCTCGACCGGCGCTGGCGGCAGGAAGGCGCGCATTTCGGCCAGGTCTGGTCCTGGGAGCGGCCGCTCTATTTCGCCAGCGCCGAAGAACCGGGCCTGAGTTTCGACAGGCCCGACTGGCATGAGGCGGTCGGGCGCGAGGTCCGCGCCGCCCATGAGGAGGCGGCGGTCTTCGACCAGTCCACCTTCGGCAAGATCGAGGTCGCCGGGCCGGATGCCTGCCGGTTCCTGGACAGGGTGTGCGCCAACCGGATGGACCGGCCGCCGGCGCGCGCGATCTACACCGCCATGCTCAACGAGCGCGGCGGCTTCGAGAGCGACCTGACCGCGCTTCGCATCGACCGGGACCGTTACCGCCTCTATGTCGGCACGACGGCGGCAAAGCGGGACATGGCCTGGCTGAGGCGCCATCTGCGCGAGGACGAGGATGTGACGCTCGCCGACACCTCCGCCGGCCATGCGGTGCTCGGCCTCATGGGCCCCCGGTCGGCGGAGATCGCGGCCGCGCTCGGCGCCGACGGTCTCAACGAAATCGGCTATTTCCGTTCGGCCGAGGCCGGGATCGCCGGCCAGAGCGTCCGCGCCGTCCGGCTTTCATATGTCGGCGAGGCCGGCTGGGAATTCACCTGCCGGGCCGACGCTGCGGAAGCGGTCTACGACGCCATCCGCGGCTGCGGCGCGCGTCCCGCCGGCATGTTCGCCCAGACCTCCATGCGGATCGAAAAGCGGTTCCTCGCCTACGGGCACGAGCTCGACACCGACATCTCGCCGCTGGAGGCGGGGCTCGAATTCGCCGTGGACTGGAGCAAGGACTTCATCGGCAGGGACGCGCTGCTGGAGAAGAAGGAACGCGGCGCCGGGAACCGGATCGTTTCCATAGTGCTCGACGACGAGGACGCGGTTCCGCTCGGCGGCGAGCCGGTCCTGGCGGGCGGGACAATCGTCGGCAAGACGACCTCCGCCGCCTTCGGCTTCCGGATCGGCGCGCCCATAGCCCTCGCCGACATCGCCGAACCGGCCGCGCGCAAGGAGGGCGCCAGGGTCGAGATCGACATTGCGGGCGCGCCGTTTGCCGGCCGCGTCACCGCCGGCGCCGCCTTCGATCCGGAAGGCAAAAGGATGAGGCTGCGTGACCAGGGCCCGTTGGGACTCATCGAACAACGATGACGGTTGATACCGACAGTCGTCGACCGGAACCGATGGCGGATTCCACACCCGCCGCCCGATCGCCCCCTTCCGTCATGCACGGACTTGTTCCGGGCATGACGAGAAGAAGACATGATACCAACGGCATCGACTTCAGACTCATGGAAAGATTACGGCCTATATCGTCACCCCGGCCAACGAGCCGGGGTCCAACCATGGCTCCTGATGCCGCCGCAGCCGGTGGAGAGCAGGTTCAGCCGCTGAAACTGCCGCCAGGACCGAGGCTGGGCCCCGGCTCGGGGGCCGGGGCGACGGTGGGGGCGGCTCCGCTATCGGTTCCGGTCAACGACCGCTGGCATGAGCCCCGCACGGAGACTGTCGGCACTGGCCGCCCTCACCGCAATCCGCCCGCCGCGCAATTCCTACAGCGCCGTCACCTCGTAGCCGAGGCGGGGGAAGTGGACGTGGATCTGGCCGGTTTTCGGGTCCTGGCGGCGGATTGTGATTTCGGTCGGGGTTGCATGCACGGTCTCGCCTTCCACGGGGTCGAGGGCGAAATCCTCCGTGGCCACGCGGACGCGCCGGCCGGGCGGGAAGTCGCCGGCCGCGCCGACCGTGGCGAAGGGCGCCGGCTCCGCCTCGGCTGCTATGCGGAGCGCGTCAGCGGGCGTCAGTTCCGCGCGCCGGCCGTGGCCGATGGCGGCGATCCGGGCCATCCAGTCCTCGATGCGGGGATAGCCGGCAAGCGCGTGCGCGGCCTTGCCGTCGAGGGCCTTCAGCCACCAGAGGCGCTGGTAGAGGGCGAAATCGGCGAGCCGGGGCGTGCGGGTCGCGAGGTCCGATGCCGGCCCGGCCAGCAGGTCTTCCACCCAGCCCAGCATGAGGCGAAGCTGGCTTTCCTGGTGCGGCAGGTCCGCCGCCACCTTCTCCATGTCCGGCGCGGCGTGGCCCCGCATGGCGGACCGGTCCCGGAAGAAGCCTTCGGAGAGCATGTCGCGGTTCATGCCGGTGACATAGCGCGCGGTCGGCCACATCAGCACGCGCTCCGCCCAGGTCGCCAGCATGGCGTCGAAGCCGCGCCCCTCTTCCGGCAGCAGCGGCGGGTCCGGACAGCGCCGGTCGAGCTCCATCGCGATGCGCAGCGTGTCGCAATAGATGTCCGCGCCGACCTGCAGCACCGGGGTGCGGCGGAACCCGCCGGTGAGCGGCATCAGGTCGGGCTTCGGCAGCACCATCGGCTGGATGACCGAGCGCCATGCCAGCCCCTTCAGCCCGAATGCCAGGCGGATTTTCTCCGCATAGGGCGAGATGTCGTAATGATGCAGGATGAGGTCGGTCATGTCCGCGAGCCCGCGCTGTTGACAGGGGCAAGGAATATCGTCGACGAAAGGGAGCGCAACTCCCTCGACAAGAAAGGCCTTCCGGCATGAGCGAGACAGAAAGAGACGAACCGTTTCCGGGCTACCGCTACGACCCGGCGGCGAGCGACCGTTCGGACCGCGCCCAGGCCGGCCTCCGGCGGGCGGTCCTCGGCCATGGCGACGGCTCGCTGTTCGACACGGAGCCGCAGCATATCGACACGGCCATCGCGCGCCTCGCTCCGGAGGCAGGCGCATGAGCCTGACCGACCTGACCCTGGCCCAAGCGGCTGCCGGCGTCGCCGCGGGCGACTTCACGGCGGTGGAGCTGACGGAAGCGGCGCTTGCCCGCATCGACGCCGTCAACCCGAAGCTGAACGCCTTCGTGCGCGTCGAGGAGGAGACGGCCCGCGCGGGCGCCGCCGCCGTGGACGCAAAGCGCGCCGCGGGCGAGGAGCTCGGGCCCCTGGCCGGCGTGCCGCTGGCGCACAAGGACATGTATTACCGCGCGGGCGGCCTCACGACCTGCGGCAGCAAGATCCGGCGGGAATTCCGGCCCGAAGTCACCTCGACCGCGCTCGCGCGGCTTGCGGAAGCGGGCGCCACCTATCTGGGCGGCCTCAACATGGCCGAGTTCGCCATGGGGCCGACGGGACACAACGAGCATTTCGGCTCCTGCCGCAACCCCTGGGACCCGTCGCGGATCACCGGAGGTTCCTCTTCCGGCTCCGGGTCGGCGACGGCCGGGCGGCTCTGCTACGGCGCGCTCGGCTCGGACACAGGCGGCTCGATCCGCCTGCCCGCCGGCTTCTGCAACCTTGCCGGCATGAAGCCCACCCAGACGCGGGTCAGCCGGTTCGGCGTGATGGGCCTCTCGTTCTCGCTCGACAATGTGGGCCCGCTCACGCGCACCGTGCTCGACAATGCGCTGATGCTGGCGGCGATCGCCGGGCACGACCCGCTGGACCCGACCTCGGCGGACATGCCGGTTCCGGACTATGCCGCCGCCGCCCGCGCGCCGCGGGCGTCCGGGGTGCGCGTCGGCGTCGCGCGGGGCTTTTTCGAGGAGGATGCGGACGAGCTGGCGCTCGCGGCCCGGGACAGCGCGCTCGCCGCGCTCGTTTCCGCCGGCGCGCAACCGGTCGAGGTCGATGTCGGCGACATGGCGCGCATCAACCATCTCTCTGCGCCGCTCACCGCCTCGGAGGCGGCAACGCTCCATGCCCACTGGCTCAGGGAGCGGCGGGAGGATTACGGCGCGCAGATGCGCGCGCGCTGCGAGATGGGCTTCCGCTTCAGCGCGGTCGATTACCTGTCCGCCGTGCAGCTCCGTCCCCGGATCGTGACCGCGTTCGTCGAGCGCGTGTTCTCGGCCTGCGACGTGCTGCTGGCGCCGACCTTCAATGTCGCCACGCCGACCATCGAGGAAACCGATGTCGGGTCGTCCCAGGGGTTCGAGGCGGTGATCTCGCGGCTCTCGCGCTGCACGCGCCCGTTCAACTACCTGACCCTGCCGGGCCTGGCGCTGCCGACGCCGGAGGCGGTGCTCGGCATGCCGGGCTCGATCCAGCTTCTCACGCGGCCCTTTGGCGAGGCTTCGCTCTACAGCCTGGGCGCGGCCTACGAGGCGGAAACCGGCTTCCCCAGCCGAAGCCCCGACCTCTAGCCGGCGCGGGCTTGCATCGGGCGGGGACGGGGCATACCGTCTCCGCCCGACGGCCCGCCGCCGGCGCAGCGCGGGACGCGCGTCCGCTTCGGACGGCTGTTGGGAAGGACATCGGCCGTCGTTCCAGCGCGTCAGGGTCGGCGATCCGTCGAACGGCAGGGAACCTTCGGGGAGGCCGACGATGCAGGACGCAGCAACCCAGGGCAATGGCGCGGCGCCGGAGGGTCAGGCCACCGAGGACACTGTCGCCAGGGTCTTTCGCGAGGGCGTCTATCCCTATCCGGACCGGCTGCCGAGGGCCGAATACGAGCGGCTCAAATCGGCGCTCCAGGTCGAACTGCTGAAGGCGCAGCACTGGGTCCGGGATTCCGGCGCCAAGGTGATCGTGCTGTTCGAAGGGCGCGACGCCGCCGGCAAGGGCGGCACCATCAAGCGCTTCATGGAGCACCTGAACCCGCGCGGGGCCCGGGTCGTGGCGCTGGAGAAGCCGAGCGAGCGCGAGCAGAGCCAGTGGTTCTTCCAGCGCTATGTCCGCCACTTTCCGGCGGCCGGCGAGATCGTGATGTTCGACCGGTCCTGGTACAACCGCGCCGGCGTCGAGCGGGTGATGGGGTTCTGCACCGGGTCGGAATATCTGGAGTTCATGCGCCAGTGCCCGGAGCTGGAGCGGATGCTGGTC
>JAJEAZ010000182.1 GCA_022824105.1 Alphaproteobacteria bacterium | reverse complement strand
GCAGGCGGTGGTGGATGCCAATCTCACGGGCAGCTTCCTCTGCACGAGGGAAGCCTTCCGGGCGATGAAGTCGCAGGACCCGCCGGGCGGGCGGATCATCAACAACGGCTCGATCTCCGCCCATGTGCCGCGCCCCAACTCGGCGCCCTACACCTCGACCAAGCACGGTGTGACGGGGCTGACCCGCTCGACCATCCTCGACGGGCGCGCGTTCGGCATCACTTGCGGCCAGATCGACATCGGCAATGCCGAGACGCCGATGACGCAGCGGATGAAAAAGGGCGTACTGCAGCCGGACGGCTCCACGAAGATCGAGCCGGTGATGGATGTGCGCCATGTCGCCGACGCCGTGCTCTACATAGCGGGCCTCTCGCCCGACGCCAATGTGCCCTTCCTGACCGTGATGGCGAACGGCATGCCGTTTATCGGTCGCGGCTGAAACCCGGCTCCGGTCGAACATGATAAGGCGGTGCGCAGCGGCGGATTTCGACTGCATCCTTGCGATTATCAATGACGCCGCACAAGCCTATCGCGGCATCATTCCGGATGATCGCTGGAAGGATCCGTACATGCCCGCCGAGGAACTGGCGGACGAGATCGCGGCCGGCATCGAATTCGACGGCTACGAGATCGACGGGACCGGGCTTGTCGGGGTGATGGGCGTCCAGCCTGTCGAGGATGTGACGCTCATCCGCCACGCCTATGTGGCGACGGCGTACAGGCGCTCGGGAGTCGGGTCGGCGCTGCTCGAAGGATTGCTCGCCCGCCAGGACCGCCCGGTCCTGATCGGCACCTGGGCCGCCGCGGAATGGGCGGTTGCGTTCTATCGCCGGCACGGCTTCCAGACGGTTCCGGACCCGGAGAAAACGAGGCTCCTGCGGCGCTACTGGACCGTTCCCGAGCGCCAGATCGAAACCTCCGTGGTGTTCGCGGACGCCCGCTGGCGGGCCCGGACGGCGACCGGGCACCAAAGCGGATAGCCTGCGGTGGACGCCTGCGAGGCCGCCGCCGTCACGCTCGCGGAATATGACCGCATCGCGGCGGCTTACGGCCGCGGCACAGCCGACCACGATGTCAGCCAGAACATCGCGGCTCTGCTCGACGAGATAGAGGGCGAGGCCCCTTACGTCATTCTCGATCTCGGCTGCGGGCCCGGGCGGGACCTGCGCCGGTTCGCCGAACTAGGCCACGAAGCCGTCGGCCTGGACGGCTCGGGCGCGTTCGTCGCCATGGCGCGCGCGGCCACCGACTGCGAGGTGCTGCACCAGGACTTCCTGGCGCTCGACCTGCCGCCCTCGCGCTTCGACGGCGTGTTCGCCAACGCCTCGCTCTTCCATGTGCCGAGCAGCCGGCTTGCCCGCGCGCTCCGGGAACTCGCCAAGACCCTCAAGCCCGGCGGCGTCCTGTTTTGCTCGAACCCGCGGGGCCGCAACGAGGAAGGCTGGGCGGGCGGGCGCTACGGTTGCTTCCACGATCTCGAGACATGGCGGGCCTATGTCGAAGCTGCCGGCTTCCGGGAACTGCGCCACTATTACCGCCCGCCGGACCGCCCCCGCGCGCAGCAACCATGGCTCGCCACGGTCTGGCGCAAGGGCCCGTGACCCTCGCCCGGCGGAACGGTCGCAGGTCAGCCGTTCCGTTCGAACATGGCGAGCTTGAGGTCGAGGCCTGTGCCGAGCCAGAGCGCGCGGTCGCGGTGGTCCAGCAGGTCGTCGCCGGCATTGGGATGGACGAGCACGATGAGGCCGTCCCGCTCCAGGGCGAGCCAGGGCACCAGGTCTGCAAACACGTCCGGCTCGAAGGCGACCTGGAAGCTCCACATGGGATGGGGACCGACGGGCCGCTCGTGGAAACGCCCGACCGCCACCCTCTCGCCGAAGGTTTCGCCGATGCGCTGTTTCAGGTCCCACGCGCGGGTCTTGGTCGCCTGGTCGAAATAGACATGCGCGTGCCAGCTCTCGATGGCCGCGGCGACGTCCGGCGCGGTCTCGCTCATGCCTTGCCCAGATAGATGTCGACGATCTGCCCCAGCAGCTCCAGCGCCTCTTCGCGCGGCCGCTGGAAGGCGTTGCGGCCGACAATGGAGCCCGTGGCGCCGCCGTCCCGCAGCTGGCGTATCTCGTTCAGCAGGCCTTCCGTGTCGCGGGCCTCGCCGCCGGAAAAGACCACCATGCGCCGCCCGTTGAAGCAGGACTGCACGACATGCGCCGTGCGCTCCGCCAGCGTCGACACGAGGACTCCCCGGTCGCGATAAACCTTCGCGGCGGCGTCCAGTTCGAGCGCCGCCGTTGGCGGCTTCACCTTGATGATGTGGGCGCCGAGTAGGCAGGCCATATGCGCGGCATAGGCGCAGATATCGACCGCCGTTTCGCCCTCCTTGGAAAGGTCGCCGCCGCGCGGATAGCTCCAGACCACGACCGCAAGCCCCGAGGCCTTGGCCTCCTTCGCCAGATCGCGGATTTCCTCCATCATCTCGAACTGGTCGTCCGAGGCCGGATAGATCGTGAAGCCGATAGCCGAGCAGCCGAGCCGGAGCGCGTCGGCGACCGAGGCCGTCACCGCCTGGTCTTTGAGGCGCGAAAGGCTGTTGGCGCTGTTCATCTTCAGGATGGTCGGTATCTGGCCGGCGAAACTGCCGGCGCCCGCCTCGATCATGCCGAGCGGCGCGGCATAGGCGGAGAGCCCGGCCTCCAGCGCGAGATCGAAATGGTAATGCGGGTCGTAAGCCGGCGGGTTGGGCGCGAAGCTGCGCGCGGGCCCGTGCTCGAAGCCCTGGTCCACGGGCAGGATCACCAGCTTGCCGGTGCCTCCGAGCCGGCCCTGCATCAGGATGCGCGCCAGGTTCGCCTTGACGCCGGGGGTTTCGCTCTCATAGCCGGAGAGGATGGTCCTGACCGTATCTGTGACACGCATGAAATCGGCTCCCGGTTCGCTGGCTGGCACGGGCTCGATTACGCCGCCCCGAAGGCGATTTCAAGACCTCCCGCCCGGGCGCCTGAACGCCATTTCCTGCTCGGCGAGATCGGCCGTGCTGCCGGTCCAGGCATAGACCAGAAGCGTCGGCTCCAGCGCGCAGGTGGTGATCTTGTGATCGAACTCCGGCGTGTTCAGGATCAACGAGCCCGGCGTATAGACCGCGACATCGTTCTGCGACATGGCGCCGGAGATACAGATATAGCTTTCCGTCACGCCCTGGTGCGCGTGGCTGGGATATATCGTGCGCGGCGCAAACAGCACGCATCCGAGCACAAGGTCGTCGGCCATCACCGGCCCCATCGGGCCCATGAACTCCGCATAGGCGTATTTTTCGCCGAGCTTGCCCGGCATGACGCGATAGCCGTACCGCCAGACGAGGTCGGGCGCGACCGTCTCCACGCTGCGCACGAGCGCTGGCGGCCCGAAGCGTTTGCCGTTGTCGATCGCGCGTCCGAGATGGGCGCAGACGGGCTTCGTCCGGGGCCGCCGCTCCAGCACGAAGGGGTTCTGCGCGATGGCCCGGTTGAGCCGCTGGCGCACCAGCCGGTGATGGGAGCGGATCGGCCGGCTGCCGCCCGAGGAACTGTGGCGATAGACCCAGTAGATTTCATTGAGCAGGTAGCGCCAGTCGGGGCGGTCATTGAGCGTGGGCGCCAAGTCCATGACAGTCTCCCCGTTGCATAGCCGAGAAGCCATCCGTCCAGCATATACCCTTGTTCGCTTTAGGGCTTGTGCTTTCGGACGACCCGTTGCCCGGATGCGCGGGCGATCTCCTGCAGGCGCCGGAAGCGCTCGTCATCGGTCTGAACAGCCGCATCGAGCCCGTGGCGGAAGGCGGCGAGCGCGAGCCCCGGCTTGTCGGCGCAGTCGAGCCGGCCGCGCACCGCCTTTTCCGGAAACCGGGCGGCCGCCAGATCGACGAGCTTGCGGAAAAAGAGCGGGCCGAGCGTCAGCGCGCCGCCCGGTGGGCTCTCCAGCAGCACGCGCTCCGCCGGGCTCTCCGCCAGCGCGGCCGTCACGGCTGCGAGCGAGGCGGCATTCTCGACCACCGCTTCCGCGGCCTTGGTCTCGCGATCTTCAGGGGCCATTATGGCCGCAGAATGGCATGGGGGGCGCCTCAGCGCATGGTGTTGGTCTGCAAAACCGGCGGCGCCGGCGATGACAAGCAGTGGAAGGCGGAGCTGCGCCGGCTCATGCCGGAGCTCGAAATCCGGGACTGGCCCGACATCGGCGACCCGGCGGACGTCGAGTTCGTGCTGCTGTTCGCGAGCGCGCCCGGCCTGTTCGACGGCATGACCGGGCTGCGCGCGGTGCTCTCCGCCGGCGCCGGCGTGGACGGCTTTGTCGGCGACCTGCCGCAGGGCGTTCCGGCCGCGCGGCTGGTCGATCCGTGGATGCAGACCGCGATGGCCGCCTGGATCGTCCATGCCGTGCTGCATTTCTCGCGCAACATGTCGGCCTATGCCGATCAGCAGGCAAGGAGCGTCTGGCGGGAGCAGTTCGAAGCGCATTTCGAGCCGCGCCGCGTCGGCATTCTGGGCTGCGGCGAGATCGGCCGGCGCACGGGGGGCCTGCTTGCCGATCTCGGTTTCCGCGTCACGGGCTGGACGCGCACGGCCCGCGACCTGGCTCCACTGGAGAACCTCCACGGCGCGGCGGGACTGGACGAGTTGCTTGGCGAGAGCGAGTTCCTCGTCTGCCTGCTGCCGCTGACGCCCGAAACCGAGGGACTGCTGGACGCCGGACGGCTGGCGCGGCTGCCGCAGGGCGCTTTCTTCATCAATGCGTCGCGCGGCAGGATCGTCGTGCAGCAGGACCTGGTTGCGGCGCTCGATTCGGGCCGGCTCGGCGGGGCCTGGCTGGATGTCACCGACCCCGAGCCGCTGCCGCCGGGCGACCCGCTCTGGCGCCATCCGAGGGTGTGGATCACGCCCCATGTCGCCGGCGTCACCAACCCGGTCACCGGCGCCGCGCTGGTCGCGGAGAACATCCGC
>JAJEAZ010000295.1 GCA_022824105.1 Alphaproteobacteria bacterium | reverse complement strand
CCAGGCGGTTCACTCCCATGGCAGCGGCGATGTAAGGGGCGTCAACAGCGCCATTCTCGAAATCGTGACGAATGGCGGCCTCACCGGCTGGGGCGAGGCGTCGCCCTGGCCCGTCTTCACCGGCACGGTCGAGGCGAATGCAGCAGCCCTCCATGTCCATCTACGCCCAAACCTGCTGGGCGAGGACCCCTTGCAGGTCGGGAAGCACATGGCGATGGCGGACAGGACCGTCGTCGGCTGCCCGGAGGCGAAAGCCGCGCTCGAAGCCGCGCTGCTCGACATTGCCGGGCAGACAAGCGGGCTCCCGGTTTCGGAACTGGTCGGCGGCCGTCACCGGGACTCGGTTCCGCTCAGCTTTTCCGTCGCCAATCCCGATTTCGACGCCGATCTCGACGATATCGCCCGCATTACCGGCGACGGCGTGCGCATCCTCAAGATCAAGACCGGCTTCCGGGACCACGCCTTCGACAGGATGCGGCTGGAGAAACTGCGCGCGCTCTATGGCGACGAGCTCAGCCTCCGCGTGGACTACAATCAGGGCCTGCGGGCCGTGGACGCCATCCGTACCCTGCGCGACCTGGAGTGTTTCGGGCTGACTTTCATGGAGCAGCCGGTGAAGCGCCACGAACGCGCCGCTTTGGCGGAGATTACCCGCGCCCTCGACACGCCCGTCATGGCGGACGAGTCGGTGTTCGATCCGTGCGAGGCGATGGAAGGCGTGCAGATGCGGCTCGCCGACATCTTCGCCCTCAAGATCATGAAGTCGGGCGGCATAAGGCGCGCGCTGGAAGTCGCGGCGATTGCGCGGCTCGGCGGCATCGACGTCTATGGCGGCTGCATGTTCGAGACCGGCATTGCGCATGCGGCGGGCGCGCATCTGATGGCCGCGCTGCCGGACCTGCATCTCGGCTGCGAGTTCTACATGTCCTCCTATTATCTGAAGGAGGACATACTGGCCGAGCCGTTCCCCGTGCGGGACGGCATGGTGCATGTTCCGGACGGGCCGGGGCTCGGCGTGACGGTCGACCCGGACAGGCTGGCGAAATACCGCACACTGCTGCTCGAATGACCGGCCGATTCAAGATTACGAGCGTTTTCGCAGGGAAACATCAGGTAACGCCAACGGTCATCGCAATACCCCGGATCGCCGTCGGCGCGCCTTCCGGGGAAGCGGATGGAGCCATGCGGCCCAAAGCGGTCGGACATGTATAAAGCCGGCATAGACCTCTGGCGGCCGGCAGGGGCCGGCCATCGCGGGGTGACCCATGTACATCATGTCCGGGACCGCAACGACAAAGGGAAAGCGGGCCTGCGGTTCAGAACCGGTCGGGCCTGAAAGGCGCGAGGTCCACGCCTGGCGGGCGGCCGGCGGCGAGTTCCGCGATCAGCCTGCCGGTGATGCCGCCCATGGTGAGGCCCAGATGGTCGTGCCCGAAGGCGAAATAGGCATTCGGGAAGCGCGGCGAGCGGCCGATGACCGGCTTTGAATCCGGATGCGAGGGACGCGGCCCCACCCACTCGGTAGCGCGCCCGCCTTTCAGGCCGGGGAACAGCGCCTCCCCGTGGCGGCGGACATGCGCGGCGATACGGGGGTCCGCCGGCGCCTCTGGAGGCGCGAACTCGGCAACGCCGCCGACCCGCACGCCCTCCGCCATCGGCGTCACGGCCACATGCCGATCCACGGAGATGATGCCGCCGTTGATGGAGACGTCCGTGTCGCGGAACATGGCGTGGTAGCCGCGCTCGGCCTCCAGCGGCACCCGCGCGCCGAGCATGGCCGCAAGCCGCCGGGACCACACGCCCGCCGCCACCACGACATTCCCGACCGGCATGTCGCCCGTGTCCGTCCTGAGCGCGCGCACGCCGTCCGGGCCGAGGTCGAAGCCGCGCACCGTGCGCCGCTCCAGCCGCCCGCCGCGCCGCTCGAACAGGGAGGCCAGCGCCTTCACCAGCCCGCCGGGGTCCACCGTGTGCGAGAAGTCGGCGACGCGGTACGCCCGGACGACGCGGGGGCTTAGCGCCGGCTGCACCTGGCGGGCCTCGTCGCCGTCCAGCAGGTCCATCTGCACGCCGTTTCGCCGGCGCAGGTCGAAGGCGTAGGAGGCGGCCCGGAAGCTCGCCTCGCTCTCGAAGGTGAACATCAGCCCGGTGCGGCTCATCAGGTGCGCCGCACCGGCTTCCGCGATCAGCGGATCGACCGCCTCATGCACCTTGTCGAGCAGGCTCTGCCGGGCGGCGGCATTGGCCTCGACGCGGTCCCGGCGGGCATTGGCGATGAACCGCAGGAACCAGGGCAAAGCCCTGACGGCATGGCCCCAGCGGAGCTTCAGCGGCGCCTCTGCGTCCAGCAGCATGCCCGGCACCTTTCGGAGCACGCCCGGCATGGCGGCCGGCGGGCAGGAAGCCACGCCGAAGCCGCCGAGATTGCCGAAGGAGGCTTCTTCGCCCGGGCCCCCGCGATCCACGAGGGTGACGTCGAATCCCTCGTTCTGCAGATAAAGCGCGCAGCAGGCGCCGACCATGCCGGCGCCCACCACGGCGAAGGACGGTTTGCTGTCCATGGGTTCCGGCTCCCCTGCCGGCCGGGAGCCGGCGTCAGGCCGCCAGCGGCCGCTCTCCGCGGATGAGCGTCCGGTGCAATACGCGCGGCTGGGTCGGATCGACTTCCGTGCGGGCGTGGAGCGTGCAGCGATTGTCCCAGATCAGCACGTCGCCGGGACGCCAGACATGGGTCCACACGATCGCGGGGTCGGTCGCGGCCGCCCAGAGTTCGTCCAGAAGCGCCTCGCTCTCCGCGTCGCCCAGCTCGACGATATGGCTCGACGGCGCCTTGTAGCGCCGCCCGAGATAGAGCGCCGTGCGGCCCGTCGCCGGGTGGCGGCGCAGGAGGGGGTGGACCGGGCCCGGCACCTCGCTGCGCGAGGCGGGTGCGGCCACGGTCGGGCGGAGGCCGCCCGCGGTGTTGCGCGAGGAGTCGTGCCGGACGGTGAGGCCCGGAAGCCGGCGGCGGGTCGCCTCCGGCAGGTGCTCATGGGCGGCGTATTGATTGGCGAAGGAGGTGTCGCCGCCGCCGTTCACCGGCACTTTGTGGGCGTAGAGGATCGAGCCCTTGGGCGGCTGCTCGACATAGGAGTTGTCCGTGTGCCAGGTGAGCTCCTGGCTGCCCGTGCCGGCATGGCGCTTCGCCGGCTTGCCGCTCTCGTCGAGGTTGGAGACGATGGAGATACCGGGCAGGCGGCTGACGCGCCCGGTCTCCACGCCGTAGCCGCCCTTGAGGTAATAGGAGCGCGAGCCCGCCTCCTGGGCCCCGCCCAGCGCTTCCGCCAGCGCAAGCAGATCCTCGTCGGCGAGCGTCTGGCCGCGGAAGAGCAGCACCAGATGGTCCGACCATGCCCGCTCCAGCGCCTCCGCGTCCAGCGGCGCCGACAGGTCCACGCCCCGGACTTCGGCCCCCAGAGCATCCCCGCTCGGAATGATTTCAAAACCCATCGGCCTTCCTCCCCGTTCGCCTGCCGGCAAGGCTATAGATGTTTCCGTTCGCGTAAAGCGGGGGGCAGGGAAAGGAACCGGAGAACTGGTATGGCATGCCGGTCGGGCGTGCGTAAACTCTGTCCGGGCCTGACGATTCCGTCGGGTCGGTGCCCATGATGTCGTTAGGCTCTCACCCAAACGAAACCATGACACCGGCAACAGCTAGGATAAGTGCGGCAAGCCAATACCAAAATGGATGGTTATTGTAGTGCTGATGTAGCTGCGCCGTCCAACGCGGTGGCGGCCGCCTTCCTTCATCGTTTTCCGGCCTGGTATTTCCGGACAAATGGCCGCCAGTAACGGCGTCCGCAAAATCCGCAAGTTGTGCTGCGAGAGCGTTCTTGAGGACCGCTTCCATCGCACTAACGTCGATCTCGCCCCGCCTCGCCGCGGCGTCGGCCATGTCAATTGCCTCGTAGTATGGTTTCTTCTGTTCGGAAATGACTTCCGGAATGGTCTTACTGCCGGGCAATCTCTGGCCAAGCTTTAGGCACAAAATAATGTAGGAAATCGCTCGGGAAGTGCGGCCGTTGCCATCCTCAAATGGATGAATCCAGTTCAGCCTCCACATTAAGTAAGATGCCAAGTGCCAAGCATCTCGATCCCACTGGTCATTCACATAGTCGCACATTTCCTCCATCAGACTTGGTACATCTTCTGGATTTGGTGGGATATGATTACTATTCGTAATTCTTGTTCCGCCGGGTCTGTATATGCCGGGAAGTTCTGATAGACCCTGAATAGCTAGCCGATTTAGATTCGAAATAAGGGAAGGCCTCAAAGAAAATGTTGAAATAGCCTGTAGATTTTGTTCTATAGTATCTTCAATAAATTTCGTCTGTCGAAGACCATTCTCAGCCTCAATTCTCGCAACTTCGTTGGGATCAGTGACAAGCTCCACCCGTTCCGGCTGGCTCTTTCTCTGCTCAGCATCACCAGTCATCAGCTAATATTCGCCGCTCTCCTTAAGCTTCTTCGCGGCAGCAGCGATGGTCTCTCTGGTAATTCTGCTATTTTCAATGTTTGTGTTGCCGTAAGCAAAACTCTCACGCTGTCTTTCAATGTCCTGACGAGTCATCTCCACAGTCTTTGCTGCTTCGATCAAGGCATTGAGTTTTTCGTCCATGGTCATGCTCCTGCGCTTCAACGATCCGTGGCCAAACATGCCGTGCCGATGCCGGCAGCGTCCTCTTGGGGCTCCGTCTTGTCAAGCACTGCTCAGGGTAAACCGTATCTCGGTTCTGCCTGGGGACAAGCCAGCCTTCGTCCTCACGAGCGCCAGAAGGCGGGGGTGAAGAGGAGGAGGACGCTCAGCACTTCGAGGCGGCCG
>JAJEAZ010000451.1 GCA_022824105.1 Alphaproteobacteria bacterium | reverse complement strand
CTCAAATGGATGAAGGCTCCTGACTTCGCCAAAGCCTTTGGAGAGCTGGATGCATAACGAAAGGTGCATGTCCGGTTCGGAGGGCGGGCCGGAGAAACCCGGCGGCCGCAAGGCCGCCAAGGCGCTCCGGCCCGACCCTACTCTCGCCCCTGGTGGGCGATACGCTGGAGGCGTTTGCGGGCTCCGTGCCGGGCTTCAGCCTGGGAGGAACGGGGGAGCCGGCGCTGGCGCCGCTGGCTTCGGTCCTGGGGATGCTGCCGCTGTTCCGGCCGGCGTCGGCGGCGAGGCCGGAAAGGTCGGACTACCTGTTCCGGAGCGAGGACGGGAAGCCTCTGGGCTACAGCCTGGAGGAAAGCGGCGATTTCGGTTTCGACCTGGTCCACGGCATTCCGGGGCGCGGGAAGAGCGTGCTGCTCGGCTCGCTTTCGATGGCCTTCTGCCTGCAGGGCGGGGCGCGGCGCCTGCCCCTGCTGGCGACGATGGATGTGGGCCCGTCGGCGTCGGGACTGATTTCGCTGATCCGCGAGGCGCTGCCGGCGGAAAGGCGCCATGAGGCGGGCTGGTTCGCCTTGCAGATGACGCCGGAGCATGCGGTCAATCCCTGCGATACGCAGCTTGGATGCCGTTACCCGCTGCCGTCCGAGCGGGCCTTCCTGTCGAACCTGCTGGGCCTAATGCTGACGCCGGTCGGCGCGGAGGGCGTTCCGGACGGCGTGGCCCAGACGATTTCGCCGATGATCGACCTGATCTACCGCATGTGCGAGGACGGAAAGGCCGGTGTCGCGCCGCATGCCTATTCGAGATATGCCGACCGGCAGGTCGATGCGGCGCTGGAGCGCCGTTCGATAAACCTCCCGGAAAACCCGCTGTGGTGGGACGTCGTCGATCTGCTGTTCGACGCCGGCGAGATCGACGCGGCCGCGCGGGCGCAGCGCTACGCCGTCCCGACGCTGAAGCACTGCCTTCAGGCCGTGCGCAGCGAGGAAGTGCAGGACCTGGTAGGGCGGACGGCCTACGGGTCGGGCAATGAGCCGGTGACGGATGCGGTGGTCCGCATCCTGACGGCGCTTTCTGGCGAATGGCCGATCCTGTTCGCGCCGACGGCGTTCGACCTGGGCCAGGTGCGGGTGGCGGCCGTGGACCTCGGCGCGGTAGCCCCGCAAGGGAGTCCGGAGAACGACCGGCAGACGGCCGCCATGTACATGCTGACGCGGCACATGCTGACGCGGCACTGGTGGATAGACCCGGACGTGGCGCCGGGCATTCCCGAAAGGTACCGGCGTTGGCACGCGGAGCGGCTTCGGGAGATCCGGGAGACGCCGAAGCGGCTCGTCTATGACGAGTTTCACCGCACCAAGGCGGCCGTGAGCGTGGTGGCGCTGGTCGACCGGGATGCGCGCGAGGCGCGCAAGCTGGGCGTGCGGCTGATGCTGGCGTCGCAGAAGGACAGCGATTTCGGTGAGCTTGCCGACCTCGCCACGGGGTTCTGGGTGCTGGGCGCCGGAGGGCTGAAGGAGGACGAATCCAGGAACCTGGCCCGGACGTTCGGGCTGGGTGAAGCGGCGGTCGAGGCGGTGCGGTTCCGCTTGACGGGGCCGTCCTCGACGGGAGCGCCGGCGCTTCGCATTGCAGTCGACGATGACGGCTCGCGGCTGGAGCAGATCCTGGTGAACTCGGTCGGGCCGGCCGAGTTGTGGGCCCTGAACACGGCGCCGCGCGACGTTGCGCTGAGGACCCGGGTGCAGGAGCGGATCGGGGCCGTCGCCGGCCGTGCGGCGCTTGCGCAGGGCTTTCCGTCGGGATCGGCGAAGGATCGCATAGCGGCGGAACTGGATGCGCTCGAGAGGCGGGGCGCGAAGTCTTCGGATTCGGAAGCGGATGTCGTGGATGCGCTCGCGGAGGAAATGGTGCGCATGGCCGGCGCGCTGTCCGGACGGTGAAGGAGGTATCGGGGATGAGAAGGCTGACCTGGGTGCTCGTGGCGCTGGCGGTTATGGCGGCGCCGACGGCGGCCCGGACGGGCGGGGCGGTGGACTGCGATCCGGAAGTGGCGATGGCCCTGGAGGACGCGGCGGTGCGCGGCGTGGAACGCGACCAGGTGCTCATCCGGCATGAGGAAGAAGGGATCGGGGACCCCGATTCGATCTTCGACCTGAGCTGCGACCTGTTCGACTTCCCGAGCTGGGATGTGCTGGTCCGGCTTCCGACGCTGCCGGACCTTCTCGACGAGCTCTGCGATGCGGCGCGGAACGCGTGGCGGGAGAACGTGACCAGGCCGTTCGACCGGTCGGTCTACGGGCTCGACAGGGAGCTGGAGCGGCTCCCGGGACTGGAGATACGGCCGGGCAGGCGACGGATCGAGACACTCGACCGGGCGCCTGAAGACGTGTTGCGCGGCATCGTGGGAGGTCGGGAATCATGAAGACGGTTGTGCGGCTGTGCGTTGCCGCAGCGGCGCTCTGGCTATGGGACGCGGCGCCGGCGAAGGCCGGGTGTTGCGGGTGTGCATGGAGCGCGTCGCGCTCGGCTGCCAGAACGGTGATTTCCAACGTCAACCTGCGCATTGACGAGATGGAGAATAGCATCGTCAAGACGCTGGAACTGCAGACGGCGCAGCTCTCCGGCTACATCGCCCAGGGGACGAAGGCGACGACCGAGGCGCTGGATGCGCAGACGAAGCTCCTGGCGCAGCTAGCGAGAGAGGAAGCGGAGACGCGCTCGAAGCTTCAGCACCGTCCGACCTCGTCCGGCTGCCGGACGGTGACCGGAATGACGGGCCTCGAGGACGGGCGGGTGACGGCCGCCCGGGCCGGGAGCGCGGCCGCTGCACAGGAGACGGGCCGTATCGGCGGCGACAGGTCCGTGGTTCCGGAAGGGGGGAGCGACGCGGACAGCGAGAACCGGTTCGGACTCTGGACGAGCCGGCACTGCAGCGGCGGCAGGCAGGACGGGGGCGAGGATGTCTGCCGCGGCAGCGCGGAGCGCCACGACGCGGATTTGAGGCCGGGCAGCCTGTTCGATGTCGATACCTTCGACAGCGAGGAGGGCCGTCTGGCGGCGCGGGAGCTGGGACGCAATCTCGCCGCGCCTGTCGTCTGGGACCGGTTCCCGCTCCGGGCGGTCGATACGGCCCAGGACAGGGAGCTGGTCATGCTTGCGCGTTCTGCGGACGCGCGCTCGGCGCTGGCCTCTGACTGGTTCGCGCGCTCCAGGGGCGCCCGGGAACCGGGGGTCGGACTGGCCGATTGGGCGGCGGCGCTCGGCGGGGGCGAGGCGGGCGCGGCCGGGCTGGTAAGCCGTCATGAGCTCCTGGAGGTGCTGACCTCGCGGCGGTTCGAGAACCCGGCCTGGGCGATCGGCCTCCAGGAAATGGGAACGGACGGGCTGTTGAGGGAGATCGCGTTGCTGCAGGCGGCCTCGCTCATGCTCGACTGGGAGCGTTACCTGATGGATGAGCGGCGCGGTTCGATGGAGGCCGCGCGTCTCGGGGCGGTGGCGGAGGAGATGCGCCGGCTGCCGGGGCTCGGCGACGCGCTGTCGGTGCAGCGCTGATGTCGCTGGTCCGGTTCCTGTTCATGCCGGAATTCCACCGGCCGCTGCGTTCGGCGAAAGCGTCGCTCGGGCGGTCGGGCGAATGGCTCGGACTGCTGGGACGGGAATTGGGCATGGACCGGATCGACCGGCGGCCGTGGACGTCTGCAAGATCCAAGGCCGCGACGGCGGGCAGCCTGGCGGTGGGGATCGCCGGGACCGCTGTGGTCGTTCTGGCAGGGAGGAGTTCGTTCGCGCAGACCATCGACTCGTCGCTGTTCGAGACGGTGGACGAGGCGAGCCGGGACCTGGTCGGGTTTCTGCGCGGAGGGGACGGGGGCGGGAACGCCGCCTACGCCGCGCTCGGGAACATGGTCTGGTACTTCACCGCGGGCCTGCTGGTGCTGGCGGCCGTTCTGTTCGTCTACCACGTCGTTGCCGAGATCATGGACACGGGCTGGGAAGGGAGGGTCAGGACGAGAGGCAGGGAAGTCGTGCGGATCGTGGCCGCTGTCGCCCTGCTCTGGCCCCTTCCGGGGGGACCGTCGGGCGGACAGCACATCGTGCTCGACCTGGCGGGCCTTGGCGGGGATTTCGCCCAGGCCGTGTGGAAGCCGTTTGCAGGGAGTCTGCTTGGCAGCACCGGGGTGTCGCCTCCCAAGCCGTCGACGGAAGGCCGGAAGCTGATGATGGTCGATCTTCTGGTGGTCGAAACATGCCGGAAGATGGCTGGAAAGCAGCTGTCCGGCGGGCCGGAGGAGAAGACCGAGAGGGGTGTGCTGGTCTGGAAGTACGACGTCGCGCAGGGGAACAAGGGGTACGACATTCGAAGCCATTGCGGCGAGGTGCGGTTTTTCGGGCTCGATCTGGACGGTCCGAGGGGGAAGGTCGCCAGGGCTCATCTCGACGGGATGAGAGCGGCGAGACGGGGCCTGGCTCAGCAGGCGGTTGCGATCGGGGGACTGTACGAAGACGGCGTGAACTTCGGCGAGCCGATGGATCCGGCGGCTGTGAAAGCGGCCGTGGAGAATGCCGTGAACGCCTATTCGGCGGTGGTGGAGGAGGCGGTTGAAGCTGCGGGCCTCGAACACAGGGCGGTCGTCGAGGACGAGCTTCGGCGGAAGGCGGCCGAGGACCGGAGCTGGACGACGGCCGGAAGCCTGTTCAACACCATCGCGGCGCGCATAGGCGAGTTCAATTGGGCCGTGGTCGGAGCGCCGGTAGTGACGCCGCCCGTGCTTGCGATGAAGGACCACGACCTGAAGACGTTCAAGGCGCTGGCGCAGATATCGGAGGACATATCGTCGGCGGTGGGATCGCCGGTGAGCCCGTTGGGAAGCCGGTCGCCGGGGATCGGGGGCGCCGGCGGCGGGGCCAGCGGGTTGCTGAGCGACGTCATGTATTCGGTGTTCTTCTCCTTCGAGAATGTGCTGGACGTGACGGGCGACAACCCGATCGCGGAACTGGCGGCGGTGGGCCACAACCTGGTGTCGGCGGTGCTGGTTGCGTCCGGGACCCTGATGACGGTCGCGACGGTATCGAACCTGGGCGACGTGCAGTTGCTGGGGACTTCGGTCAAGGCGGACCTGTTCGAGGCGACATGGCCGGTGATCGACGGTCTCGTGACGTCGCTTCTCATGATCCTGCTGATTGCCGGGGCGGTGCTGGCGTGGCTGGTGCCGGCGTTGCCGTTCATCCGTTTCCTGTTCGGGCTGCTCGTCTGGATCCTCTGCGTGGTGGAGGCATTCATTGCGATGACGGTCTGGCTGGCGGCGCAGACGGCGAGGACGGATGAGGGCGGCCTGGTGACGAACACAACGATTGCCGGGCTTGTGACGCTGGTGGGGGTCGTGTTGAGGCCGGCGTTGATGATCCTCGGGCTGGTGGTGGGTTACCTGGTCTTCACCATCGTCGTGGAGCTGTTCAACGGGATCTGGCTGACGCAGATGGAAGAGGCTTCGGGTGAGGTCGGGCCGGGCCTTATCCAGTATGCGGTGTTTCTCGCGCTTTACGTGATGATCGCCTACGCGCTGCTGAACGGGTCGCTGAAGCTGATCGACCTGCTGCCGGACGCCGTGATGGGCTGGATCGGCGGGAGAGCTGCCGGCGTGAGCGGCGCCGACCAGATGATCGGCGTGGCGACGGGCGGTGCCGGCAGGCTCGGGGGCGTGTCTCCGAGCCGAATGGGCGGCGGCGTCAGAAACAGGAGAGGGAATAGCGATGACTGAACGTCGGACAGGCTGGATTGTCGGCGGAACCGTGGTGCTGGTGGAGGCTGGCGTGGCAGCCTGGCTGCTGGTGGAGCGCCCTGCCGTCGCGACCGGAGCGTGGATCCTGGTGGGGGCGCTCCTGTCGGCCTTCGGATTCTGGCTGGTATCCGGGGACACGACCGGCGGGCGGATCCGCAAGGCCGCCGCGAATGCGGGACTCCTCCTGGTCATGGGGGTCGGGATCTGGATCTACAACGTGGAGTCGCCGGTGGTCGCCGGGCTCTTGCGGTTTCACCAGGGCGCTTTCGATGCATGGACGTCCAGCCTGGAGAATTTCCTGCTGCTTCCGCTGCCCGTCGGCGGGTTCCTGTTCGCGCTTGCGCTGCTGATCGAGACCGCGAAGGACGCGACGAGGCGGTGGCGGGAGAAGAAGGGCCGCAAGCAGTCGGAGTCGGAACTGTACGGGAAGGCGAAATTCCTCGAGCGGCGCTGGCTGAAGGGACTGGCCAGGCAGAAGGGCGTGCTGCTCGGGAAGAGCCCCGACGGGTTGGTGGCCTACGGCCTCGAAGGCTCGGCCATGACCTTCGCGCCGCCCCGGACCGGCAAGGGCGCAACGATCGCGCTGAACTACCTGTCCCCGGAAGAGCGTGGCTGGCAGGGCTCGACCGTGGTGATCGACCCGAGGGGCGAGCTGTTCCCGATCGTCGCCCGCCGCCGGCGTTCGCTCGGGCGCCGGCCGATCCTGCTCGATCCGTTCGGCATGGTGGGACGGCACCGGGACCTCGAGGGCGGCGAGGCGGATTTCGGAGAGGGGGCGGCGCTGCATCTGCCGGTCTGGAAGAGCGATACCTACAACCCGCTCGACTTCATCCGCGACGGTGACGAGGCGGTCCGCGATATCGGCGTCCTGGTCGAGGCGCTCATGGAACGGCCGAAGAGCGACGGCGGCAACTCGAAGCACTTCTACGAGTCCGCGCGCTCGCTGATAAACGGCTACCTGTCCTGGGTCAGGTTCAGGATGCCGCCGGACCGGCGAAACCTGAAGACGCTCTACGAGCTGCTGTCGCTCGGCAACGATGCGCGGGACGAGTTCTTCGCGCAGGTCGAGGCGACGGATCCGTTCTGCGGGGGCCTGATGCACCTGGCGATGGAGCGGTCCAGGCGCGTCGGCAAGGAGGAAGGGGGCTCCAACTTCACCACGGTCTCGAACCAGCTCTCCTTCCTGAACTATCCGGAGATCGCGGCGCATACGAGCTCGTCGAGCTTCGACCCGCTCGACCTGGCGAACGGAGACATGGACGTGTTCGTGGTCGTGCCTGACGAGATGACGGGCCTGGTGAAGGGCTGGCTCCGGCTGTGGATCTCGATCCCCTATGCGGTGGCGTCCCGGCGCGCGATGCAGCGGGAGATGCTCGTTGTCATCGACGAGCTGCCGGCGCTGGGGCACCTGCAGCCCGTTATGGACGGCTACAACCTGGCCGCCGGCAAGGGCGTCCATTTCTGGACCTTCGCCCAGTCGGTGTCGGCGCTGGACGATACCTGGGGGCCGGACGCCCGCAAGACGCTGATGCACCTGGCGGAACTCGTCCAGATTCTCGGCTGGCCGCGAATGGACGTCGAAGGGGCCGACGTGCTGTCGAAGGCCGTCGGCGCCGCGACGTTCGAGAGTCGCAGCGAAAGCCGGACCGGCCAGGTTCAGGACATCGGGCTGGTCGCGAAGGGAAGCAGCTCGGTCCAGGAGTCCCTCTCGGTGGTGAAGGAACAGCTGGTGCCGGCGGACGACATTCTGAGGATGGGGCCCGACGACCAGTTCGTCATCGCCTCCCCGAAAGACATGCCCCGCGACGTGATCCGGCTCAGGCATGCCCGGTACTGGCAGTTGAAAGACGTGGCGGTGTTGGCGGACCCGAACCCTTATGTCATCCGGAAGGAGCGGTCGCTGGCGGCGGCCGCCTGACCCCGGGCGGGACAAGGAGGTTCCCGGAATGCCGGGAAAGAGGAACCGCCCTGCCCTCCTTTTGGCCGGCGCGCCCTGGTGGGTCGGCGTGGCGCTGGCGGCCGGGAGTTGGATGGGGATCGTGCACATCCTGCCGGACGCGCTGGCGGGGCTGCCCTTGGCGGGGCCGGGGCTGGCGGGACTCATGGACCGCTTCGCATGGGCGCCGGCGACGGCGGTGGCGGCGTTGTTCCTGCTGTGGGCCCTGGCGTCGTGGCGGCACGGCCGGCGCAAGCGGCGGCGGCTGGATACGAGGACGGGGGTGGCGTCGATCCGGAGCTTGTCCTGGCGGGAATTCGAGGAGCTCGTGGCCGAGGCTTTCAGGCGGGAGGGCTACAGGGTCGAGGAGAATGTGAAGGCCGGCGCGGACGGGGGCGTGGACATCCGGCTGCGCCGGGGCGGAAAGCTGTTCCTTGTCCAGTGCAAGAGCTGGAACCGCAACCGTGTCGGCGTGGGTGTCGTCCGGGAAATGTGCGGGGTGATGATGGACGAGGGCGCCGCCGGCGTCGTCATCGTCTGTTCGGGGGGATTCACCCGGGATGCATGGGGTTTCGCGAAGGGCAAGCCCGTGCGGCTCGTCGGCGGGCGGGCCCTGATGGAAATGATCGCAGGGGTGAGGAGGAGTCCATGACAGGGGAAACGGTTGGCCAGGAAGAACTGGCGGATGCCTTGGAGGAAGCGGCGATGGGGTCCTTGGAGATGTATTGCTCGCTGCTGGAAGGTGTGACGCTCGATGGCCGGATCGACGATGAGGACGCGGAAATGCTTGCCAGGGAATGGCAGGCGGATCTGAAGCGCTGGTATTCGGTGCTCGGTCGCACCGGCAGGAATGTGCTGGAGATTCCGGAGCCGGGGAGCATTGGGCCATGAAAACGGGCCGCTGGATGTTCGCGATCGGCGTGGCCTGGCTGGCCGCGGCGGTGCCGTTGGTTGCGGATGCGCAGCGTTCGAAGACGCCCGAGGCGAAGAGCTTCGAGGTCTGGGTGGACGACGCGGAGCATCTGATCGTGGGAATCGTCGAAATCGTCCCCGGGACCGAAGAAGGAGTCGGGTTCACAATCCGGTGCGAGCGGGCGAGCCGGCAGCTGGAAGGGACGATGGCTTTCGGGTTCTTCCCGGCGGGCAAACGCGTCCAGGCGGCCGTCCGCTCTCCTTCCGGCCGGGTCGAAAGGTTCGGGTCGGTCGCGGTGGGTGCTGAGGCGTCGGGATTCCATGTCCCGGTGATCGAAGGAAGGTCCGAGGTGTTGCGGCTGATGAATGCGGCGATGGCGCATGGGGCGTTGATCTCGAACGGGCACAACTCGGTGTGGAACAGGGTCGGGGAAGAGAGGAATCGGACGGCGAGGAAGGCGTTGACGGTTTGCTCGCAGGGGAGGGGCTAGGGGAAAGGAAGAGTGGTGGAGGCGAAGCTGGCCTGGATGGCTGGCGAGGGCGGGTGATCCGAGTGCGCCGTGGCCGCAGAGGCGGAGAGAAAAAGGGCGAGGGCGAGCAGGGCTCTCATGATCGATGTCCTGACGGAGCTGCATCGGCTGGGGACGCCGTCCACATGCGAGCAAGGAATTCGCGCGCTTCGAGGCCGACGGCGGTGGTGTAGATGGCCGTCGTCGAGATGTCTGCATGTCCGAGGACCGAGGCGATTGTGGGCAGCGGCACGCCGGCGGAGACGGCGGCAATTCCGAAGGAGTGGCGCAGGCCCTTGGGACATGCCTGTGGTCCGGATATCCCTGCCCTTTCCATGACGGCGGCAATCCGTCTGTGTCCGGTTGCCCTGGACCAGGGCCAGAGAGGTTCGACGGCGCGTTTGGGCCGGATAGCGCGCAGCCCGTGGACGAGCTCGAGGGCCCGCAGCACCTCGTTGGGCAGCGGGACCTCGCGCCAGTGCTCGGCGCGGCGCTTCAGCGTGCGGATGCGGATCGAGGAGGCGTCCAGGTCGATATCTGCGGGGCGCAGCGCGAGGACCTCGGAGAGCCTGGCGCCGGAGTGGGCGAGGGTCAGTGCGAAGGTTTGCCGGTCCGGCTTCGCTTCCCGGGCCGCGGCGGCCAGGAACCGGTCGCGTTCTTCGTGGGTGAGGTATTTGCGGCCTTTGGCGTCGATGAGCTGGATGGTGCCCTGGACCATGAATGAGGCACTTCGGCTAAGAGAAATGCCCGTCTAGTGGATTCGTTGCGGGGCGACAAGGCTTCGAGAAGCGCGGATCGGGAGGTGATGCGGTTGAACGGCCGGCCAAGAATGAGACAGTATATCAATTCTGTGTCAGCAGTGGATGCACTCGGGGACCGGATGGTGCGGGGTAGCGGTGATCGGCCATGCTGCTACAGTCGGCAGAGCGACGTGGATGACGAAATAGGAAGGCGCGGGTCGCCGGGGGGAG
>JAJEAZ010000028.1 GCA_022824105.1 Alphaproteobacteria bacterium | reverse complement strand
TGGCTCTGGTTCATCCCCTGGGGGCGCCAGACATCGGCCAAGGGCTATGCGCAGGCGCTGGACGGCACCTGGGCGGAATATGAGAACGAGCGCGGCGGGTGGTTCCGCAGCCGCTCCGACATGGAGGACGCGCTCGACTTCATCGGCTGGTACAACCGCAAGAGCCACCGCCAGCTCGGCCTTGCCTACGCCGACGCCTACAGCCTTTACCTCGCCTATCACGAGGGCCGCGCCGGCTACCGGAGCGGCAAGTGGAAGAACAAGCAGGGCGTCAAGGCCGCGGCCCGCAAGGTCGCCCGCATGGCCAAGCGCTACACCTCCCAGCTCGCCAGATGCGAGGCCCGCTTCCGCTGCGACTCCTGGTACCAGGTCTGGCCCTTCTGCAGCTGACGGCGCCGGAGCCCAGCCTCGGTTCCGGCGGCAGCTTCAGCGTTTGAACATGCTGTCCACCGGCTGCGGCGGTGGCGCGTATCAGGGTCCGGGGTGACGAATAGGGGCGCGGCGCTCCGGGCCACGAGGCAGGCGGCTGCCGCCTATTCGGCGGCCTCCAGCTTGTCCTGCGTGCGGAGCTCGAAATCCGAAGCGTCGTGGCGTTCGTGCAGCTGGTCCTCCAGCGGGCCCCTGATCCGGTTGACCTTGCGGCCCCGGACCACGGCGTCGCGCGCCGCGATCTCGTCATACCAGCGCACGACATGCCTGTAGTCCTTCGCGGCCAGGAACTCGGCGGCGCCGTAAAGCGCGTCCGTCGTCAGCACGCCGTACCAGGGCCAGATCGCCATGTCGGCGATGGTGTAGTCGTCGCCCGCCACATAGCGCGTCTCGGCGAGTTGCCGGTCGAGCACGTCGAGCTGGCGCTTCACCTCCATCGTGTAGCGGTCGATGGGATATTGCTGCTTGCTCGGCGCATAGGCGTAGAAATGCCCGAAGCCGCCGCCGAGATAGGGCGCGGAGCCCATCTGCCAGAACAGCCAGGAGAGGCATTCCGCACGCGCCGAGGGATCTTCCGGGAGGAACGCCCCGAACTTCTCCGCGAGGTAGAGCAGGATCGCGCCGGACTCGAACACGCGCGTCGGCTTCGGCAGGGAGTGGTCCACCAGCGCCGGGATCTTCGAGTTCGGGTTGATGGCCACGAAGCCGGAGCCGAACTGGTCACCGTCGCCGATCCTGATGACATAGGCGTCGTATTCCGCGCCGCTGTGGCCGGCCGCCAGCAGCTCCTCCAGCATCATCGTGACCTTCACGCCGTTGGGCGTCGCCAGCGAATAGAGCTGCAGCGGATGCTTGCCGCGCGGCAGCTCCTGCTCATGCGTGGCGCCGGCTACGGGACGGTTGATCGAGGCGAACCGGCCGCCGCTCTCGCGGTCCCAGGTCCAGACTTTCGGCGGTTCGTAGGCTGTGGCGTCGGTCATGTCGTCGTCCTTCACGGGCATCGGGTCTGCAAAAAAGCCGGAGGCGGACCGTTTACCACCCCCGGCCCCGGATTGCATGCGTCCCGGTTCCGCTGCGCCTCAATCGGCGTAATCGTCCATCACTTCCGAAACGAACCGGTCCACAGTCGCCATCGCCGTATCGACGGTCGGCTCGTGGATGCGGCCGGGGATCGTGTACCAGGGATTGAGGGTGATGTGCTCCAGCCCCATCTCGCGGGCCTCGTCCAGCTTGCGGCGAATGTCGTCCCGGCTGCCGGTGAAGGCGTAGCCGTCGCCGAGGAAGTCCGTCGCGTCGATGTCGAAGGCCAGCGTGGCATGCAGCGAACGCGCGATGCTGGCGGGGTCGCGGCCCGCCTCCTCGGCCATCCGGTCGAGCAGCCTGAGCCGCCGCCGCAGGTCGTCCACGGTCCATTGCACCGAGCCCGGCCGCCGGGCCGAGGTAATCGGGTGCCAGCCGTCCCCGTATTTCACCACGCGCTCAAGCGCGCGTTCGTTGTTGCCGCCGATCCAGATGGGCGGGCGCGGCTTCTGCACCGGCGGGGGGTCGAAGGCGAAATCCCCGAACTCGTAGAACTCGCCCTTGAAGTCGTTGGGGCCGTCCGACCACAGACGGTCCATGATGCGCAGCATCTCGTCCGCCCTCGCGCCCCGCCGGGCGAAGGGAATGTCGAGCGCCTCGTATTCCTCCCTGATCCAGCCGAAGGCGACGCCGTATATCGTGCGCCCGCCGGAGAGGTCGTCCACGCTCGCCATTTCCTTGGCGAGTGTCACCGGATGGCGGTAGGGCAGCACGATCACCGTCGTTCCGAGCTTCACCCGGTCGGTGATTCCGGCGAGGAAGCCGAGCGTGCTGAACAGCCCGTAAACCCGGTCCGAAAAGCGCTCCACGAAGGGGCGCGGAATGATGATGTGGTCGATGGCCCAGATGGAGGCGAAGCCCGTGTCTTCCGCCGCCCGGGCCATTCTCTCCAGGCCCCCACGGTTGGCGAAGGCGCCGTGCTGCGGCATCACCAGTCCGAATTCCATGTCGCTTCCTCCTTCGATTCTCAGGCCCTGCGCTGCCAGAGCGCCCGCAGCAGCGGGAATGCGAGCGCCAGCGCCACCAGCACCAGTATGCCGAGCGCGATGGGCCGCCCGAGGAAATAGCCCGTCAGGTCCGAACTTGCGAGCGTCGCCGCGCGGCGCAGGTTCACCTCCACTATGGGGCCGAGCACGAAGCCGATCACGAGCGGGGCCAGCGGAAAGCCCGCCTTGCGCATGGCGTAGCCGACCACCCCGAACAGCCACATGATCCAGAGGTCGAGCGTCTGCCGCTGCACGGCGAAGGTGCCGAATATGGCCAGCAGCAGCACGCCGGCGAGCATGTAGTCGAGCGGCACCCGTAGCACGCGCACGAAGAGCGGCAGCAGCGCCAGGCCGAGCGGCAGCAGCAGCATCGCGCCGATCAGGAAGGTCGCGAAAATGCCGTTCAGCACCTCCAGATTGGTGAAGAACAGCATCGGGCCGGGCGTGACGCCGTGGATAAGCAGCCCGCCCATCATCACGGCCACGATGGGATCGCCCGGAATGCCGAGCGCCAGCATCGGGATGAGCGCGCCGCCGGTCGTCGCCGAGTTGGCGGCCTCGCTGGCGATCACGCCTTCCGGCGCGCCCTTGCCGAAGCGTTCCGGTTCCTTCGAGAAGTCCCGCGCGAGCTTGTAGGCGAGGAAGGCCGAGGTGACGCCGCCGACGGCCGGAATGATGCCGATGCCCACGCCCACCAGGCTCGCCCGGAGATAGCCGAAGAACCGCGAGACGAGCGTCCTGAACATGGAGAAGGCGACGCCGATGCGCTCGCTCGCCTGCCAGCCGCGCATGGTCCGCTCAATCTGCATCAGCACTTCCGAGATCGCGAAGAGCCCGACCAGGAGTGCGACGAAGGTGAGGCCGCCGGAAAACTCCGTGCGGTCGAAATTGAACCGCGCAATGCCGGTGAAGGGGTCGGTGCCGATGGTGGCGCACATCAGGCCGAAAAGGCCCGACAGCAGGCCCTTCAGGGTGCTGCCCTGGCTGAGGCTGGCGATGGCCGTCAGGCCGAGCGCGGCGAGCGCGAAGGTCTCCGCCGGGCCGAAGCGGACCGCGATCTTGGCGAGCGCCGGCGCGGTGAAGAGCAGCACCGTGCCGCCAATCAGCCCGCCGATCCACGATGCGAGGGTCGCGAGCGTCACCGCCTCCGAGGAGCGCCCGGCAAGCGCCATGGGATGAGCGTCGAGAAGGGTCGCGGCGGCGATGGGCGTGCCGGGTATGCCGAGCACGGTGGCCGTCACCGCGCCGCCATAGGAGCCACCCTGGTAGAAGCCGATGAGCAGCGCGATGCTGGACACCGGGTCCATGTGGAAGGTGAAGGGGATGGCGAGCGTCACGCCCAGCAGCGGCCCCAGCCCCGGCAGCACGCCGACGATGATGCCGAGCACGAGCCCGATGAGCAGCGCGCCCACCTGCGCCAGCCCGACAAGGCCGCCCAGCTCCGCCAGAAGCGCGCCGAGTTCGGCCATCAGGGGCTGATCCCCCTGAGCAGCCCCTCCGGCAGCACGATGTTCACGCCATAGCGGAAGAAGACGAAGATCGCGACCGTAAAGGCGACGGCCGCAATCGCGGCATGCACGGCCCCGCGTCCGCCGGTAATGCGCAGCAGGACTCCGACGGCCACCGGCGTCGCCAGCAGGAAGCCCAGCGGTTCGAGCAGCAGTGTGTAGAGCAGCAGGACCGCGAAGGAGAGGGCCGCCCGGAGCCTGCCGCCGCCCTGCCCCGCTTCATCGCCGGCCGGGCCGGGCGCGGCAGCCCGCCCCGCCGCGCGCCATTTCCAGAGCGCCCTCCCGGCAAGCGCCAGCCCGAGCAGCACGGTGAGCCCGGCAAGCAGGCGCGGATATCCGGCCGCGTCGATGCCCCCGCCGACCCGCTCCGATGCCGTCACGCTGAACGAGAAGGTCTCCCGGAAGAGCCAGGCGCCGAGGCCCATGCTGGCAAGGCTGGCGGCGAGGTCGGTCCGCCAGCCGGATTCCCGTTCCGGTTCCGGCTTCGCCCCGGCCGCCGGTTCGCTCACCGGTCCTGCCGTTCCCGCCCTACTCCTTCTTCTCCTTGAGCAGGCGCTGGACGGCCGGCTCCAGAAGCGCCGCCGAACGGGTCCAGAGCGCCCGGAACTCGTCCGGCCCACTGAATTCGATCGGGATGAACTGCGCCGTCATCTTGTCGAGGAAGGCCGGCGTCCGGACATGCTTGCCGAGCACCGAACGGAGTTTCTCCAGCGCGGCTTCAGGCGTTCCCGCCGGCGCCACGATGCCGGCCCAGCCCTGCGAGGTCTTACCCCAGCCGATATCCACGCCCTGCTCCTTCGCAGTCGGGAGGTGGTCGGCGAAGGAGACCCGGTCGTCGGTCAGCACCGCCAGCGTCTTGATGGCGTCGCCGAAGATCTTCTCGGCGATCAGCACACCCGTCGTGGCGTCGAGCGAGCCGTCCAGCAGGGCCTTCACATTGTCCGGCATGCAGCCGTTGAAGGGCACGGGCTTGTAGTTCTCGACGCCGGACGTGCGCAGGAACTCCTCCATCACCATGCGCGGCACAGAAAGCGCGGCGCAGATGCCGACATTCACCGGCCGGTCCTGGGCATTGGCCCACTCGACGAAGCTCGCCACATCGGTCGCCGGATGGTCCGCGCGCACGGCGAGCGTGAAGGGCAGCGCGATCAGGCCGAAGAGCGGCGCGAAGTCACCGTCGTCGTAGCCGATCTCCGGGTTGAA
>JAJEAZ010000446.1 GCA_022824105.1 Alphaproteobacteria bacterium | reverse complement strand
GCCGGACGGCTCCAGGATCGACCGGTCGGAGGAGATCATCGAGGGCTACCGGCAGCTCGGGCTGGACGCGCTGATCGGAATCGGCGGCGACGGGAGCTTTGCGATCCTGCGCCGGCTGGCCCAGCAGGGCGGCATCCGCCTTGTCGGCATCCCGAAGACCATCGACAACGATGTGGGTTCGACGGAGACGGCCGTCGGCCATGCCAGCGCGGTTGCGGCGGCCACAGAGGCGCTCGACCATCTGCAGCCGACGGCGGCCAGCCACGACAGGGTGATGGTGCTGGAGGTGATGGGGCGGGACGCCGGCCACATCGCGCTCTCGGCAGGCATCGCCGGCGGGGCGGACGCGATCCTGATACCGGAGATTCCGGCCGATCTTGCGCATGTCGCCGCGAGGATACAGGCGCTCAAGGCGCATGGACGCAATTTCGCGCTCGTGGTGGTCGCGGAGGCCGTGCGCACCGAGACGGGCGAGGCCATGCGCCAGGCCGCCGGCGAGACGGCGAGCTATGGCGGCATCGGGCAGTGGGTGGCGGCGCGGCTGGAGGAAATGACCGGCGCGGAGACGCGCGTCGCCGTGCTGGGCCACATTCAACGTGGCGGCACGCCGATCGCGCAGGACCGGCTCATCGCGTCCGCGTTCGGCGTCCACGCGGTGGACGTTCTGGCCGAGGGGCGCCACGACCGGCTGGTGGCATGGCGCAACCGGACCGTCATCGACGTGCCGCTGGAGGATGCGATCAGGACCTACGCCGCCGTCGATCTGGAGGGCCCGCTGGTGCATACCGCGCGTTCGCTCGGCATCTCCCTGGGCGACGGCGTCGCTATGACCTGAGCCGCTCGTTCTCCGGGTCGTGCGGGGATTCCGGTATGACGCGGGCCGGCCGGTAGCTGCCAAGGATGTCGATGGCAAGCTCCGTGCCGGGCGCAGAGGCGTCCGGCAGCACATAGGCCAGCGCCAGGCTGCGGCCGACCATATGTCCATAGACGCCCGAGGTTGCCCTGCCGACCATCTGTCCGTTCAGATAGAGCGGCTCGTTGCCCCAGGGGTCGGCGTCGTCTGCGTCCACTTCGAGCGTCACGAATGCCTGAGGCACGCCTTCCTCCCGCTGCCGGACGAGCGCGTCGCGACCGATAAAGTCCGGCTTGTTGAGCGCGACGAAACGGTCAAGCCCGGCTTCGAAGGCGGAGTATTCGGTGGTCAGGTCCATGCCCCACATGCGGTAGGACTTCTCGACCCGGAGCGATTCCATTGCCCGCATGCCCACGCCGCCGATGCCGAATTCCGCGCCGGCCGCCATGAGCGCGTCGTAAAGCCCGGTCTGGTATTCGATGGGGTGGTGCAGTTCCCACCCGAGTTCGCCCACGAAATTGACCCTGAGCGCGCGCACCGGCGCCATGCCGACGCGGATATGCCGGCCGGTAAGCCAGGGAAACGCCTCGTTCGACAGGTCGGTTTCGGTCAGCGACTGCAGCACCGTGCGGGCGTGCGGACCGACCAGCACCAGCACCCCGTGGCGCCCGGTGATGTTGTCGAGACCGACCGAGCCGTCACCGGGCAGGGCCTTGGCGAGATAGTCGTGGTCGTAGCGCTCGGCGGCGCCGGAGGAGACGAGGTAGAACTCCTCCGGCCCGTCGCGCATGATCGAGAATTCCGAGCGCACGCCGCCGGTCGAGGTCAGCGCATGGCCGAGGCGGAGCGCGCCCGTCCTCTTCGGCATCCGGTTCGCGAGCAGGCCGTCGAGGAAGGACTCCGCGCCGGGGCCCGAAACCCGGAACTTGGAGAAGCCGGTGATGTCGATGAGGCCGACACGCTCGCGCGCGCGCCGGCATTCCTCGCCGACAGGGCCGAACCAGTTGGTGCGCCGGAAGCTCCACTCGTCGCGCGCCGGAACGCCCGCCGGCGCAAACCAGTTGGGCCGCTCCCACCCGTAGCGCTGCCCGAACACGGCGCGGGCCGCCTCGTGCCGGCTGTGGACGGGACTCGTCTTCGCCGGCCGCGCCGCCGGGCGCTCCTCGTCGGGATAGTGGACGGTGAAGACGTTGCGGTAGGCCTCCTCGTTCTTTTCGACCGCATAGCTCTTGTTGGCGTAGGCGCCGAACCGGCGCGGGTCCACGGCGATCAGGTCTATCGGCGGCTCCCCGCCATCCATCCATTCCGCGAGGAAACGACCGGCCCCGCCCGCCGCGGTGACGCCGAAGCTGAAGCCCTCGGCGAGCCAGAAGTTCCTGAGTCCGTAGGCCGGGCCGATCAGCGGGTTGCCGTCGGGCGTGTAGGGGATGGCGCCGTTCACCACGTCCTTGATGCCGGCTTCGCCGAAGATCGGCACGCGGTTGATGGCGGCTTCGATATGGGGCTCCAGCCGGTCCAGGTCGCCGGGAAACAGCTCCTGGCCGAAATCGTCCGGCACGCCGTCCACGAAGCAGGCGGGCGCACCCACCTCATACGGGCCGAGAATCAGGCCGTCGCGCTCCTCGCGCAGATAGTATGAGGCGTCGCTCTCGCGCAGAACCGGCATCTCCGGCAGGCCCTCGGCATGGCGGGCGGTCAGCGCAGGATGGGCGTCGGTCACGATATACTGGTGCTCCACCGGGATGACGGGCGCGTCGAGCCCGACCATCGCCAGCGTCTGCCGGCACCAGGAGCCCGTCGCGGTCACCACATGCTCGGCGGTGATCTCGCCCTTGTCGGTGACGACCCGCCAGCCCCCGTCCGGCTCCGGGCGGATGTCCACGACCCTGGTGTGCCGGTTGATCTCCGCGCCCCCGGCCCGCGCGCCCGTTGCAAGCGCGTTGGTCAGGTCGACCGGGGCCACATGGCCGTCATGCGGGTGGAAGAGGGCGCCCACCAGCCCCTGCGTATTCGCGAGCGGCCAGAGCGCACGGATCTCGTCGGGGCCGATCATCTCGAACGGCACCCCGATGGTGTTCGCGGTGCCGCAATATTTCCGGTATTCGTCCATGCGGTCGCGGTTGGTCGCGAGCCGGAGATTGCCGGTGACGTGGAAGCTCACATCCTGGCCCGTCTCGGCTTCGAGCGTCTTGTAGAGGTCCACCGAGTATTTATGGATCTGCCCGACGCTGTAGCTCATGTTGAAGAGCGGCAGCAGGCCCGCCGCATGCCAGGTGGAGCCCGCCGTCAGTTCGGACTTCTCCAGCAGCACGGTATCCGACCAGCCGAGCTTCGCGAGGTGGTAGGCGACCGAGACGCCGACGCAACCGCCGCCGATGACCACGGCCCGGGCATGAGTGCGCATGGATTGGGCTCCTTCCCTCACTGGCTCCCGGAACCTGCCGCAAGGCCGCGCCCGCGAGCGTTCCATTCGCGACATCGAATATGCCTCTCACGACAGGCTGTCGCATAGGGGAAACTCTTGGTCGCGCGCGGACCGCAAGCCGGCCTTGCGGCGCGGGACCTTCCCCCGCATGAACATCGACGATTTCTCCATCGAAACGACGCCGGGCGCCGCCCGCAAGGTCGACTCGTTCGCGGCGCTCCTGCCCCAGGGCGCGCGCGTCTTCATCACGCATCTTCCCGACGGCGCGCTCGACGATGTCGTCAGGACGGCGGCGCGCCTGGCGGGCGCGGGCATGGCGCCCGTCCCGCATATCGGCGCCCGCCATCTCGCGAGCCGGGACATGCTCGACCGGCATCTGGACGCCTTGCACTCGGTCGGCGCGCGGGAAGCCCTGCTGGTCGGCGGCGACCGCGGCGAGCCGCTCGGTCCCTTCTGCGAAGCGGGAGACCTGATCGGGCCGGCGGCCGGAAGGTTCCGGCGGCTCTATTTCGCCGGCCACCCGGAGGAAGAGCGGGATGCTGCGTTGCTGGCGAAGGTCGAAAGCGCGCGCGCGGCCGGCGCGGATGCGGCGGTGGTCACGCAGTTCGTGTTCGAGTCCGAAGCCGTGCTGGCCTGGGAAGGGCGGATGGCGCGCCTCGGCAATACGGCTCCGATCCGGGTTGGCCTGCCGGGCGTGGCCAGCCCCGGCGCACTGTTGAAATATGCGAAGACATGCGGCGTCAGGCGCTCGATCCGCGGGCTGTGGCGCGACGCCCGCCTGCTGAGGATGGCCGGACGCTGGACCCCGGCGGCGCTGATAGACGATCTTCGTCTTTCGCCCCCGTCCGTCGAAGGGCTGCACTTCTTCCCGTTCGGAGGATTTGCAGAGACCGCGGCCTATCTGGCGGAGGCGGGGCAGGTCCCGTCCGAAAGGCGGTGGAACCAGTCATAGCCGCTATGGCGCGCCCGGCCCGACGGGAAACACCGGCGCCCGCCAGTTCAAGCGGTTCATGAGGTTCGAGCCGCAACTGCCCCGCATCGCGGCGGACACAGACGACGATCAATCGCTGCCTGGCCACCCATCCATCCGCTTGCTCCGGCGGCCGGCGCCGTCGTCGGACCCGGGCCGTTGCTGACAGTGAATGTTATGTTATACATTATCGTTCAGTGCGCGGTTGGGGAGCCTTTCGCAAGGGAAGGCCGTCGGAGGAACGTCGATGCGTAACATAGCCGGATTTGTGAGAATGGCGGCCATCGGGCTGCCGTTCCTGTTCGCCGTCTCGGCGGCCCAGGCGCAGTCGGGGCCGCCCACGGCGGAAGAGCTGGCCGCGCAGATCAACGCGCTGAAGCAGGACTATGAAAAGCGCATTGCGGCGCTCGAAGCCCAGATTGCCGCGATGAAGGCCAAGCCCCCGGCCGCCGCCGCGCAAGCCGCTCCGGCCTCGCGGCCGTCCATGCGGACCGGCGACAACGCCTTCAATCCGGCCATCGGCGTCGTGCTCAACGCCATGTTCGTGGACCGCTCCGAGGAGGAGGTGGGGCTTCCCGGCTTCCAGCTCGGCCATGAATCCGAACGCCCGGCAAAGGGCTTCTCGCTCGGCCACAGCGAATTGTCGATGTCGGGCAATATCGACGACAAGTTCCGCGGGGCTCTCGTGCTCGGCCTCGGCGCCCATGACGGCGAGACGGAGGTCGAGCTCGAGGAGGCCTATGTCCAGACCCTGGCCGGCTCGGGCCTGCCGGACGGGGTCCGGCTCAAGGCGGGCCGGGCGCTCTGGACCTTCGGCTACCTGAACGAGCAGCACGCCCACAGCGACGATTTCAGCGACCGGCCGCTTCCCTACCGGGCATTCCTGGACGGCGCCTACAACGATGACGGGCTGGAGCTTTCCGTCGTGCTTCCGGGCGACATTTACAGCGAGGTCGGCGGCGGCCTTTTCCGCGGCGGCGATGTGCCCTTCGGCGGTTCCGACTCCGGCCGCGAAGCCTGGTCCGCCTTTGCGCGCATCGGCGGCGATGTCGGCAGCAATTCGGCGCTGCGGCTCGGGGCCTATGTCCTCGACGGCGAAGCTGTGAACCGGGCGGGCGCCCCGCATGCGCATGCACATGAGGATGCGCATGCGCATGAGGATGAGCATGAGGATGAGCACGAGGACGAGCACGCGCACGAAGGGGAAGAAGGGCATGAGGACGGTGAGGAGCACGGCCATGCCCATGCCGAATACTTCTCCGAAGGCTCGTTCGCCGGCGACACGCGGCTCTTCGGTGTCGATTTCCGCTACACCTGGGCGCCGACGGGCAATGCGCGGGACAGCGAGCTGATCCTCCAGGGCGAATATTTCCGCCGCAGCGAGTCGGGCGTCTACACGATAAGCGAGGACGAATGCACGGTTTCGAGAGAAGAGATAGACGAGGACCCGGGCGAACCTGAGATCCCTGTAAACTGCGAAGAGCACTCTGAAACCGAGCGCCTCAACGGCGATGCCAATGGTTGGTATGCGCAGGCGGTGTACAAGTTCCTGCCCCAGTGGCGGGTCGGCGCCCGTTATGCGCGCCTGTCGCCGCCGAGCGATGCGGAGCTGGACAACAACCTCTCCACGGTCAGCGCCATGCTCGACTGGACCAACAGCGAGTTCGGGCGCGTCCGGCTCCAGTACAACCGCGAAGCCTTCGGCGACGTGCGCGACAACCAGCTCATCCTGCAATATGTCATGAGCCTCGGCGCCCACGGCGCCCACGCCTTCTGAGCCGCGGAGACCGGGCGGATGAAGCAGATGAAGCAAGCGGCCCTGGCGGCCGCGCTGGCGGCTGCCCTGCTGTCGCCGGCGGCGGCGGGCGCAGAGGTCCGGATCCTCGCCTGCGAGCCGGAATGGGCGGCGCTGGCGGAGGAAATCGGCGGCGAGGACGTCACCGTCCACTCGGCCACCCACGGCCGGCAGGACGCGCATTACATACGCGCCCGCCCCAGCCTGATCGCGAAGGTGCGCCGCGCGAAAATACTGTTCTGTTCCGGCGCGGACCTCGAAGTCGGCTGGCTGCCGGTGCTTCTGGAACGGGGCGGGGGGCGCATCGTGCAGCCCGGCCAGCCGGGGCAC
>JAJEAZ010000399.1 GCA_022824105.1 Alphaproteobacteria bacterium | reverse complement strand
GCCATCTGCTCGACCGTGGCGGGCGTGCCGTCCGCATATTCCACCAGATCGTCGCTGAGCGGCGGCGCCATGGCGATCCGGTGGCCGGAGAAATACATGTTGTAGTTCTGGTTGTCGGCCATCTCCATGCCTTCCGGCGGGTCGGCATAGCCGGTCAGCACGGCGGCGATATAGTCCGGCCCGGCGGCCTGGTTCTTGGCGATCAGGCTGAGGTCGGGCGGCAGCGCGCCGCCATTGGCGGCCTTGGCGGCATTGTCGTTCGGGAAGGGCGACACGAACCGGTCCGAAAGCTTGCCGGGCCGCTCGAACATCTCGCCTTCCTCGTCCGGCCCGTCCTCGATGAAGGCATTGGCCGCCTCGGCCTTCGCTGCGGCTTCCGACATGCCGATCTGCGTGAGGTTGCGGTAGAACATCAGCCGCATGCCGTGGCAGGCGGAGCAGACCTCGCGATAGACCTGGTAGCCGCGCTGGAGGGCGGCGCGGTCGAAGGTGCCGAAAACGCCGTGGAAGCTCCACTCCCGCTCCGGCGGCTGCGGACCTGCCCCGGCGGCCGAAGCGGCGCCGGGCAGGACGGCGAGTCCAAGGGCGGCGGCGAGCGCGGCGCCGAGAAGCCGGTTGCGCATCACGCTCTCTCCATCGCGCCGGTTCCGCCTGCCCCCCGGGGCGGCGGGGAGCCTCCGCCGAGCACCGGCTCGCCGATGCTGAGCGGCAGGGGCCGCGGCCGTTCGAACACCGAGAGCAGCGGCAGGATCACGAAGAAGTGGGCGAAATAGTAGATCGTCGCGAGGCGCCCGATATGGATGTACCAGCCTTCCGCCGGCTGCGACCCGATATAGCCGAGCACCAGGCAGTCGAGCACCAGCAGCCAGAAGACCTGCTTGTAGATCGGGCGGAAGCGGGCGCTGCGCACCGGCGAACGGTCCAGCCAGGGCAGGATGAACAGCACCGCGATGGCCGCGAACATGGCGACGACGCCCAGCAGCTTGTCCGGGATCGCGCGCAGGATCGCGTAGAAGGGCAGGAAATACCATTCCGGCACGATATGCGGCGGCGTCACCAGCGGGTTCGCCGGCACATAGTTGTCGGGATGGCCCAGATAGTCGGGCGCGAAGAACACGAACAGGCAGAAGATCGTCAGGAACGCGCCCAGCCCGAACATGTCCTTGATCGTGTAATAGGGGTGGAAGGGGATGCTGTCCTGCTTGCCGCGGGCCTCAATGCCGAGCGGATTGTTGGAGCCGTGCGTGTGCAGCGCCACCACATGCAGCACCACGACGCCGACGATCACGAAGGGCAGCAGGTAGTGCAGCGAGTAGAAGCGGTTGAGCGTCGGGTTGTCCACCGCGAAGCCGCCCCAGAGCCAGCTCACGATATGCTCGCCGACCAGCGGGATCGCCGAGAACAGGTTGGTGATGACCGTCGCGCCCCAGAAGCTCATCTGGCCCCAGGGCAGCACATAGCCCATGAAAGCCGTCGCCATCATCAGCAGCAGGATGACGACGCCGAGGATCCAGAGGATCTCCCGCGGCGACTTGTAGGACCCGTAATAGAGGCCGCGGAAGATGTGGATATAGACGAGGATGAAGAAGAACGAGGCGCCGTTCATGTGGATGAACTGGATCAGCCATCCGAACGGCACGTCCCGGCGGATGCGCTCCACGCTGTCGAAGGCATGGTCCACATGCGGCGTGTAGTGCATCGCCAGCATGATGCCGGTGACGATCATCACGATCAGCATGAAGCCGGCGAGCGAGCCGAAATTCCACCAGTAGTTGAGGTTTTTCGGAGTCGGATACTCATGCATCTCGTGATGCATGAAGGTGAAGACCGGCAGCCGGTAATCGATCCAGCGGACGATGGGATTGTCGAACTTGGGCGCAGCCATCGAACTCAACCGATCAGGATGCGGGTGTCGTCGAGGAACTGGTAAGGCGGCACGGGCAGGTTCTCCGGCGCCGGCCCCTTCCGGATGCGCCCCGAGGTGTCGTAGTGCGAGCCGTGGCAGGGGCAGAACCAGCCGCCATATTCGCCCTTTTCATCGGTGTCCTTCTGCCCGAGCGGGATGCAGCCGAGATGGGTGCACACGCCCACCAGGATCAGCCATTCGGCCTTCTGGACCCTGTCCGTATCGGCCATCGGGTCGGGCAGGCTGTCGAGCGGGGTGTCTTCGGCGTCGCGGATTTCGGCCTCGGTGCGCCGGCGCACGAACACGGGCTTCTTCTGCCAGACGACGGTGATCGACTGGCCGGGCTCGATGGCCTCCAGATCGACTTCCGTGGTCGAGAGCGCGAGCACGTCGGCCGCCGGATTCATGTTGTCGATGAACGCCCACGCGGTCGCCGCCGCCCCGACCGCGCCCATGCCGCCCGCCGCATATTCCAGAAAGTCGCGGCGCGTGACGCCGTCGCCGCCCGCCCCGTCCGCCGTTGCCGCCATGTCCAAAAAAACTCCCCGCGCCTATGGACAGCGGGCGCTCGCCGCATAGCCCATTCGAGTATGTCTTGCGCCCCCCGCGCCGCTATGCGACCCGATGCCGCTTAAATGGCCTGACCGGCCTCCGGTCGTTCATTTGCAACCGGATTTGCCCCACATTGGAAGGCAGTCCTGTCGGTCGGGAGCCTTGCCGTGACGGATGCAGCCGGGACGCGCCGGACAAGGGCGCAACTCTGGTTCGAAGAGCTGCGCGACGCCTTCTGCGCCGCCTTCGAGGCGCTGGAGCCCGGCGGCGCGCGGTTCGAGCGGCGGAGCTGGCAGCGGCCGGGCGGCGGCGGCGGCGTCATGTCCGTGATGAAGGGCGAGGTCTTCGAGAAGGTCGGCGTCAATGTCTCCACCGTGCACGGGACCTTTTCCGAAGACTTCCGCGACCGGATACCCGGCGCGGCCGAGGACCCGCGCTTCTGGGCCTCCGGCATCTCGCTCGTCGCTCACATGGCCTCGCCCTTCGTGCCGGCGATGCACATGAACACCCGCTATATCGAAACGACGAAGGCCTGGTTCGGCGGCGGGGCGGACCTCACACCCATGTTCCCGGAGCGCGCGGAGGAGGAGGGACGCGCCTTCCACGCGGCGCTCGAAGACGCCTGCCAGCGCCACGACGCGGGCTACTACCCGCGCTTCAAGGCCTGGTGCGACGAGTATTTCCACCTGCCCCACCGGGACGAGCCGCGCGGGCTCGGCGGCAT
>JAJEAZ010000146.1 GCA_022824105.1 Alphaproteobacteria bacterium | reverse complement strand
GTCCCCGCCGATGTGAAGAACTGTGTCTTCAACTCGTCAATTTCGAGTAGAGCCACATAACCTCCCGACTTGTCCCGGAGCGACGCCCCACGCTCGAATTCCGGACCGTATGCATAGCATTCATCCTTGTCAATCGCGCCTCATGCGGCCCATGGTGGCGGCGATGCGGGTCTGTCTTTGCAACGAACTGTCGGCGGAAGCCGTCGAGGGGGCTCTCGATGCGGGCGCGCGCCGCGTGGCGGAGATTTTCCGCCGCAATGCCTGCGCGCCCGTCTGCGGCGGTTGCGTCGAGGCGATCCGCACCATGCTGGACCGCGCAAGGGAGGACGAAAGGGAATGAGCGCCGAAGCCCGGGAGGTGGGGCCCAACCGGTTCCGCGAAAGCTATGGCCGCTATTTCGAGGATTTCGCCGTCGGCCACATCTACGAGCACCGGCCGGGGCGCACGATCACCGAAAGCGACAATACCTGGTTCACCCTGCTGACCATGAACCAGCACCCGATCCATTTCGACAAGGAATATGCGCGCCTGAGCGAGTTCGAACGGCCGCTCGTCAACTCCACCTTCACGCTGGCGCTGGTGGCCGGCATGTCGGTGTCGGACACGAGCCAGAAGGCCGTCGCCAATCTCGGCTGGACGGACATCGCGCTCACCGCGCCGGTGTTCGTCGGCGACACGATCTATGCGGAGTCCGAAGTGCTGGAGAAGCGCGAGAGCCGTTCGCGCCCGACCCAGGGCATCGTGCGAATCGCAACGCGGGGCCTCAAGGCGGACGGGACCGTCTTCATGAGCTTCGAGCGCAACATGCTGGTCCCGAAACGCGGCCATGCCGTCGATGACAAGGCGGGATACTGACGCCATGAACGCCCCCTCCCCCGACACCGCCGATCACGAACTTGAAGCCGCGCTGCTCGACGCGGTGGACAAATTCCTCGACCGCGATGTGCGCCCGCATGTGCTGGCGCTGGAACACAGCGACACCTGGCCCGCCGACATCGTGGAGCGGATGAAGGAGCTCGGCCTCTTCGGCGCCATCATTCCCGAGGAATATGGCGGGCTCGGCCTCGGCGCCTCGACCTATGCCCGCATCGTCGAGCGGGTCTCGGCCGTGTGGATGTCGCTCTCCGGCATCTTCAACTCCCATCTCATCATGTCCGCGGCCGTGCTGCGCTTCGGCACGGAGGAGCAGAAGCGGACCTGGCTGCCGCGCTTCGCATCCGGCGAAGTCCGGGGCGGCCTCGCGCTGACGGAGCCCAATTGCGGCACCGACCTGCAGGCGATCCGCACCGCGGCGCGGCGCGACGGCGGCGACTATGTCGTGAACGGCACCAAGATATGGATCTCGAACGGCATCCACGGCTCCTGCTTCGCGCTGCTCGTCAAGACCGACCCCGGGGCGAGCCCCCGCCACCGGGGCATGAGCCTCTTCCTCGCCGAGAAGGGGCCCGGCTTCACCGTCAGCCGGAAGCTGGAAAAGCTCGGCTACAAGGGCATCGATTCCGCGGAGCTCATCTTTGAGGACTACCGGATACCGGCCGACCGCCTGATCGGTCTGGAGGAGGGCAAGGGGCTGCGCCACGCGCTCGGCGGGCTGGAGCTCGGGCGGATTAATGTCGCGGCGCGCGGCGTCGGGGTTGCCCGCGCCGCAATGGAGGACGCGCTCCGCTACGCCCAGCAGCGCGAGACCTTCGGCCAGCCGATCGCGCAGCACCAGGCGATCCAGATCAAGCTCGCCGACATGGCGACGCGGGTGGAGGCGGCCCGGCTGCTGGTCGAGCAGGCGGCTCGCGCCTACGACGCCGGCGAGCGCTGCGACATGGAGGCCGGCATGGCCAAGCTCTTCGCGTCCGAAGCCGCGGTCGAGAACAGCATGGAAGCGATGCGCGTCCACGGCGCCTACGGCTACTCGAAGGAAATGCACGTCGAGCGCTACTACCGGGACGCGCCGCTGCTGGCCATCGGCGAAGGCACCAACGAGCTGCAGCGCATCATCATCGCCCGCCAGCTCGTCGAGCGGAATCCGGCCTGAGCGGCCGGGCGGGGCCGCGGCGGCCTAAATCCGCCCTTCCTCGACCGCGTGGCAGGCGGCTTCCGCCGGGCCGTACTGCTTCAGGGCCGGCGTTTCGGCGCGGCAGCGGGCGTTGGCGAAGGGGCAGCGCGGGTGGAAATGGCAGCCGGCGGGCGGATCGAGCGGGTTCGGCACTTCGCCGCCCGTCGGCTCCCGCTCGCGGCCCGACATGGCGAGGTCGGGAATCGCCTCCAGCAGCATCCGCGTATAGGGGTGGCGCGGCGTGGAGAAGAGCGTCCCGGAGTCCGCTGTCTCGACGATCCGCCCGAGATACATGACGCCGACACGGTCCGAGATATGGCGCACAGCAGCCAGGTTATGGCTGATGAACAGGTAGGTGAGGCCGAGTTCCTCCTGCAGGTCCCGCATCAGGTTCAGGATCTGCGCCTGGACCGAGACATCGAGCGCCGAGGTCGGTTCGTCGCAGACCAGGAATTCGGGATTGCTGGAAAGCGCGCGCGCAATCGAGATGCGCTGGCGCTGGCCGCCGGAAAACTCGTGTGGATATTTCTCGCCGTCCGCCGGCGAAAGGCCGACCTGCGTCAGGAGCGCGCCGACCCGCTCTCCCAGCTCCACGCGCCCGTCAACAAGACCGAAGGCGCGCAGCGGTTCCGCCACGATATCGCGCACCCGCCAGCGCGGATTGAGGCTGGCGTAAGGGTCCTGGAAGATCATCTGCATCCGCCGCCGGTAACGGGCGCGCTCGGCCGGCGGCAGGGCCGCCATTTCCATGCCGTCGAACAGCACTCGCCCGGAGGTCGGGCGGTAAAGGCCGACAACGAGGCGCGCGACGGTGGACTTGCCGCAGCCGGACTCTCCGACAAGCGAGAGGGTTTCTCCCTTTGCAACCGCAAAGGAGACGCCGTCCACGGCCTTCAGGAAGACGCGCGGGCTCTGCTCGATGGCGCGCGCGAGCCACGGCTTCGACACATCGAAATGCCGCGCGACCGCCTCGGCGGCGACGAAGTCAGCGGAGCTTGGGGTTGAGGGCATCGCGCAGCCAGTCGCCGAGCAGATTGACGGAAAGCACCAGCACGGCAAGCGTTACGCCG
>JAJEAZ010000566.1 GCA_022824105.1 Alphaproteobacteria bacterium | reverse complement strand
CCAGGGACGCCAGGGGAACGGCGCCCAATCCTGCATCTTCCTTCCGCGCGATCATGGCCGAACCCTGCCGTTCCTGTTCAGAGCCTTCGGGACGAGGGGATATGCGCAGCGCTCGCCCGGCAAGCTACTGCGTCGGCCCGCGGCCGCCAAGAACCCGCGAAACGGGACATGAGGGCATGCCCGTCGCGGATAGCGGTCGCCGTCCGGGTCGGCTGGAGCGCGATCCGTTCGATCGGAAGCAACGGCCTTTGCCGGGCAGTTTCCGGCCTCGACTTCATTCGTCGCCCCGGACCCCGATCCGGGGCCCAGCCTCGACCGGTTCGGCTTGGCGCGAACGCCGGGAGATGGCCCCCGGATCTCCGCTTCGCTCCGTCCGGGGTGACGGTTGAGGCTATGTGGACGAGGCCGTTTCAACACGAACGGATCATGCGCTAACGTCGTACCTTCTGCCCGGTGCCCGCCCGCCATGCACACGCTCCTCTTTCTCGAGCCCGGCCACTTCCACGCCGCTCTCACCCTGCGCGCCGCGAATCCGCGGATCGACCCCGCCATCCATCTCTACGCCCGGCCCGGCCCGGAGCGCGACGCCTTCCTCGCCCTGGTGCGCTCCTTCAACGCCCGGACCGACGAGCCGACCGGCTGGGATGTCCGCGTCCACGAGGCGGCAGACCCGGAGCGCGCGCTGGTGGAGGAGCGGCGCGGGGACGTCGTCATCCTCGCCGGGCGCAACCGGCCCAAGCTCGGCGCCATCGCGCGCCTGCACGCCGCGGGGCTGCACGTGCTCGCGGACAAGCCGTGGCTCACCGACAGCGCGGCGCTCCCGGACCTGGAGCGGGCGACGGCGGGCCGGCCGCTCGCGATCGACATCATGACCTTCCGCCACGAGGTCGTCGCGGGGCTCGCGCAGAAGATCGCGACCGACCCGGAGCTGTCCGGCGCCCTCGATATGCAGGCGGGCGAGCCGGCGATCGACATCCAGTCCGTCCACCATCTGCTCAAGGTGGTGAACGGCGCGCCGCTCCGGCGTCCGGCCTGGTATTACGACATCCGCATCCAGGGCGACGGCCTCGTCGATATCCAGTCGCATATGGCCGACCAGGCGCAGTGGATCCTCGGCGACGGTCCGGGCTTCTCGTTCGAGCGCGACTATGAGCTGGAGGACGCGCGCCGCTGGACCACCCCGGTGCCGCGCGAGCTGTTCCGCGCCAGCACCGGGCTCGACGATTTCCCGCAGGCGCTGGCGCCGCAGCTGGAGGCCGGCGTCCTGCACCTCGCCTGCAATGGCGAAATCCGCTACCGGCTGCGGGGCGCGCCCGTCCGCCAGCGGGCGGAGTGGGGCCAGCGCGAGCCGGAGGGCGGCGGCGACGCGCACCGGACGGCGGTCCGCGGCGAGCGCGCAACGGTCGTTGCGCGGCGCGGGCCGGAGACCGGGTTCCGGGGCGAGTTGCATGTCGCGCCGCGCGAGCCGGGGCCGGGTTTCGAGGCCCGCCTTTCGGAGAGGCTCGCCGCGTGGGAGGGCGAGTTTCCCAGCCTGTCGCACCGTCCGTCTCCACTCGGGCGCGAGATCGTCATCCCCGCCGCGCTGCACACGCCGCACGAGGCGCATTTCGCCATGGTGCTCGACGGTTTCCTGGACCGTCTCGACGCGGGCGACTGGCCGGCGTTGCCCGCCGCGCGCATCCGGGCGCGCTACACGCTTCTTGCGCGGGCGCGCGAGCGCTGCGCCGCGTGACGGGGTTGCGGGGGATGGCGCAGCCTTGTAATCCGCGCCGTCGAACACCGCCTTTGGGGGGAGAGGGCCCATGACCCGCGTCGAGACCGTCGATCCGGCAATCGTCGAGGCCGGCAAGCGCGCCGCGGCGGTGTCGCCGCCGCTCGACCTGAAGGCGCTGGTCGATGCGCCGGCGGACGAGATACGCGCCGCCTATGACGCCTCCTCGGCTTACTGGAACGCCGATCCGCCGCCGGTGGCCTCCACCGTCAATCTCGGCCTGCCGGGACCGCACGGGGAACTCCGGGTGCGGGTTTACCGGCCGCGCGACGATGCCGGGCTGCCGGGGCTGCTCTACCTGCATGGCGGCGGCTTCATGCTCGGCAGCGTCGAGTCGCATGACACGCTCTGCCGCCTGCTGGCGCGGGAAGCCGGCGCGGCCGTGGTTTCGGTCGACTACCGCCTCGCGCCCGAGCACCGGTTCCCGGTCCCGGTCGAGGAGTGCATCTTCGCCTGCGACTGGCTGGCGAAAAACGGGGCCGAGGTCGGGGTGGACCCCGCGCGGCTGGCGGTGGGAGGCGATTCCGCAGGGGCCAATCTGGCGCTCGCCGTGCTGGACCGGCGCCGCGAGGCGCTGCGAACGGCGCTGCTGTTCTACGGCTGCTACGGCCATATGCCGGAATACGGCTATGAGTTCGGGGCCGCTGCCGCCGCCTATGGAGACGGGCGCTACGGCCTCGGCCTCGACATCATGCGGCGCTTCTATGCGGACTATCTCAGCGGCGGGGAGGACGGCCGCGACCCGCTGTTCTGCTCGCTCAACATGGACTTTCGCGGCCTGCCGCCGGTGTTGCTGGCGGCGGCGGCCCTCGACCCGCTGCGCGACGACGCCGAGGCGCTGGGCCTCAAGCTGGCGGCCGCCCATGTGCCGCACCGCTACATCCTCTATCCGGGCGCGCCGCACGGTTTCCTGAAGATGGCTCCCGAAGTGGAAGTGGCCGCCCGCGCCGTCCGCGACGCCGCCGGCCATCTGAGGGAGCACTGGGGCGCATAGACCCGCCGGTCAGTGATGGACGAAAACCGGCGCCGGGCAGTCATGCAGCAGCCGGCGGGTGGCCGAGCCGACGAGAATGTTGTGGACGAGGTTGTGGCGCCCGAACGCGCCCATGACCAGC
>JAJEAZ010000705.1 GCA_022824105.1 Alphaproteobacteria bacterium | reverse complement strand
CACATTTCCACCACGATCAACGGCGAGCCGGTCGAGTTCCTCTGCAACACGGAGCAGACCATGCTCGACGTGCTTCGCGACGAGTTGCACCTGACCGGCACCAAGGAAGGCTGCGCCACGGGCGACTGCGGCGCCTGCTCGATCACGGTCGACGACCGTCTCGTCTGTTCCTGCCTGATGCTGGGCGTCGAGGCCGAGGGCCACGCCATCCAGACCATCGAGGGCATGGCCGACGGGGACCAGCTGCACCCGCTGCAGCAGAAGTTCCTGGAATATGCCGCGCTGCAATGCGGCATCTGCACGCCGGGCTTCCTCGTCGCATCCCGGGCGCTGCTGGAGCGCAACCCGAATCCCACCGAGGAGGAGGCGCGCTACTGGCTCGCCGGCAATCTCTGCCGCTGCACCGGCTACGACAAGATCATCCGCGCCGTGCTCGACACGGCCGCCGACATGCGAGGAGCATCCTGACATGGCACCCGACGGAACCCCTGACCTCAAGGTCGTCGGCACCAGGCCGATCCGCCCGGACGGCGTGGACAAGGTTACCGGCCGCGCTCAGTTCGGAGCCGATTTCCAGCTTCCGGGCCAGCTCGTAGGCAAGGTGCTGCGCAGCCCGCACGCCCATGCCCGCATCCGTTCCATCGACACCTCGAAGGCGGAGGCGGTCCCCGGCGTCAAGGCGGTGATGACCGCGGCCGACATGCCCGAGATCACCAGCGAGGAAGCCTTTGTCGGCGAGGGCCCGGCTGACTTCAAGGACATGTCCGGCAACACGATGGCGCGCGACAAAGCGCTTTATGACGGCCATGCCGTTGCAGCCGTCGCGGCCACCAGCGCCGCCGCCGCCGATGCCGCGCTCGCGGCCATCGAGGTGGATTACGAGGTGCTGCCGCATGTCATCGACGTCGAGGACGCGATGGTCGAAGGCGCACCCGTTCTCCATGACGACATGTTCACCTCGGGCGTCGATCCGAAGCCGACGACGCCTTCCAATGTCGCCAAACGCATGGTCTTCGAGCTGGGCGACGTGGACGCGGCGTTCGGGAAGGCCGACATCGTCATCGAGCGCAAATACAAGACCGCGCCGGTCCATCAGGGCTATATCGAGCCGCATGCCTGCGTGGCGCAGTATGCCGCGGACGGGCAGGTGCAGATCTACTGCTCCAGCCAGGGGCAGTTCATGGTCCGCGCCTATGTGGCGAAGCTGCTCGGCATCGACATTTCCGAAATCCGCGTGACGCCGCTCGAGATCGGCGGCGGCTTCGGCGGCAAGACGCTGGTCTATCTGGAGCCGCTGGCGGTCGTGCTGTCGCGGAAATCCGGACGGCCGGTCAAGATGGCGATGACCCGCGAAGAGGTGTTCCGCGGCTCCGGCCCGACCTCGGGCGGCACCGTCTGGGTCAAGATCGGCGCCAAGCGCGACGGTACCATCGTCGCCGGCGACGCGGTGCTGAAATTCCAGGCCGGCGCCTATGCGGGTTCGCCCGTCGGCCCCGGCTGCATGACCGCGTTCGCGGTGTACGACCTCCAGGACGTGCGCATCACCGGCTATGACGTCGTGACCAACCGTCCCAAGGTCGCCGCCTACCGGGCGCCCGGCGCGCCGATCTCGAATTTCGGCGTCGAGAGCGCGGTGGACGAGCTTGCGCGCGAACTCGACATGGACCCGGTCGAGCTTCGGCTCAAAAATGCCGCCAAGAAGGGCACGAAGGCTGCCTACGGCCCGACCTTCGGCGATATCGGCTGCGTCGAGACGCTGGAGGCGGTGAAGAACCACCCGAACTACAAGGTTCCGCTCGGGCCGAACCAGGGCCGGGGCGTCGCCGCGGGCTTCTGGTTCAACATCGGCGGTGAGTCCTCCGCAACCGTCAACATCAACGAGGACGGCACGGCCGTGGTCGCCACCGGCAACCCGGATATCGGCGGCTCCCGCGCCTCCATGGCGATGATGGCGGCCGAGGTGCTCGGCATCGACGTGGAGCGGGTCCGCCCGATCGTCGCGGACACCAGCTCGGTCGGCTACTGCTTCCTCACCGGCGGCAGCCGCGTCACCTTCGCCACCGGCATGGCTGTGGTGGAAGCGTCGAAATCCGTCGTGAACGAGCTCAAGGCGCGCGCCGCCAAGACCTGGGACATCCCGGTCGATGCGGTCGAGTGGCAGGACGGCCAGGCCGTTCCCGCCGGCAGTAATGCGGGCGATTTCGAGCCGCTGTCGCTGGAAGACCTCGCGGCCAAGTCGGGCCGTACCGGCGGGCCGATCGCCGCCACCTCCTCGCTCAACGCCCAGGGCGCCGGCCCCGGCTTCGGCACGCATCTGGTCGATGTCGAGGTGGACCGGGAGACCGGCCATGTGAAGGTGCTGCGCTATCTGGCGACGCAGGACGCAGGACGCGCGATCCATCCCTCCTATGTCGAGGGCCAGATCCAGGGCGGCGCCGTGCAGGGCATCGGCTGGGCGCTCAACGAGGAATATATCTATGACGACCAGGGCCGGCTGGAGAATCCGGGCTTCCTCGACTACCGCATCCCGGTCGCCTCGGACCTGCCGATGATCGACACGGTCGTCGTCGAGGTGCCGAACCCGAGGCATCCCTACGGCGCGCGCGGGGTCGGCGAGGTGCCGATCGTGCCGCCTATGGCCGCGATGGCGAACGCCATCCAGGACGCCATCGGCATCCGGATGACGGAGCTGCCCATGTCGCCGCCCAAGGTCCGCAAGGCGGTGGACGAGCAGGCGGCGGCGGAGGAATAGCCCCGCCTTGGCGCGTATCGTCCTGACCCACTCGGCCTGCCGCCAATACACAGGCGGCACGGCCGAGTTGGAGTCGGACGCAACGAGCATAAGAGGCCTGGTCCGGGACCTGGAGGCGCGCTTTCCGGGTCTCGGCCGCCAGGTCGAGGAAAGCATGGCCGTCGCCATAGACGGCGTCATGCATCAGGACGACCTGACCGCCCCGATCCCCGAAGGCGCCGAAGTCTATCTCCTCCCCCGCATCGGCGGAGGTTGAGGGGCGCTACCGGCTGCCGGCCGGGGCCGGGGCTTCCGCGAGGCCAAGCTCGCGCAACAAAGCGAGCGCCTTGTCCAGCCTCTCCGGCGTCGCCTTGAGCGATTTGCGCCGTTTCGTCTCCTCCACGGCCGCGCCCGTCGCATCGGCGGCGGCGACCTTGTCCTTGCCGTAATAGTGCCACCGGTCCCGCAGGAAAACGACAGTCGCGGCAAGTTCCAGAACGAAATCGGACTCGTTCTTCATTCTCCGCAACAGCTTGCGGGCCTTGGCGGCGGGCAGGCCGCCAAGGCCGGCCGGGTCTCCTTCACCACCCGCCGATGTGAAGATCGAGTAGGGCACGCCGTGGCGGGCGCTGAGCTTTTCCTCGTGCCCGATGCGCCCTTCCGCCCGCGCCGCATCCAGCCCGTTGGCCAGGTCGAAGCAATACGGCCCGTAATGGTGATAGGTGAACCGCAGACCGAAATCCGCTCCGCAACGGTCGAGAAGATAGGCCACCTTCTGCGCCCGTGTCCGCCCGACCAGTTCGCCGCCATTGAGCGCGACCAGACCGACGGCGATATCTTCCGCGTTCATCCCTGCGCCTCCTCCAGAATACGTTCCAGTTCTTCAGCTTGATCCCGATTCGGGACGTAAGCACGCTGAATGCGCCTCTCGCCCCGAAGCGTCTTTACGATGTCGGATACGCCAAGGATGTCCGTCGGTTCGTTCATCCCGTTGTGCGTCTTGACCAGAACCTTGTTCAGGGCGGACGAATCGTAAAAATCGTACCATCGGTACGATGCAACCGCCACATCGTCGAAAAGCACCGCCTCCTGCAATTTCGTAGGCGCTTCCCCGAGTCTTGAGCGGAACCGGCCGAGCAAATTGCCGTCGGGAACATCGCGGATTCCGATATCGACGCATTTGTAGAGGACCCGGTTGCGTAGCCGTCCGGCTAATTCGGCGACCTGCGAATCGCCATGCTCCGAATAAGCCGCGAGGGCGGACCAGACCGTCGAGTCGTCGAGCGCGAGATAGGAACCGAGCGTCGGCGCTTCCGAGGCGAGATACCGCAGAACCGGCTCCCGGCGCGCAAGCTCGCTGCCCGCCAGACCGGACGCGGCGGCGCTCAAGAGGGCTTCCAGCATTCTCTCTGCGGCCCTCGTTGTCTTGTGCATATAGACCATCCGGTAGAGTCGGGACCGCGCCTCCAGATATTCCTCGGCCGTATGAACGCCTTTAGGCCCGAGATACAGGCACGGCGCCTGGACCGGATTATCGCTGCCGACGGTTACCGTGCCGACCTCCAGGCAATCCAGCAGCCAGTCGAGATCGATATGGCCGAACTCTACCCCGACCATCAACCGATCGCGCTGGATGTAGTCGAGCCGGTCGGCGTCGAACTGGCTCGACACGATTGTGCTGTAAATGTCCGTCTGGTGTTCATCCGTCAGAAGCGCGCCGATCTGTTGCGGCAAGTCCTCATCTACGCCACGAAGCACCTTGTTGACTTGGGTATCCTCCCGAACGATCTCGGCGCTCCATGCCTCATGCCGCTTTGTGCGACCCAGCCCTTCGGTGGCCGCCTCGAAAGCATGGCTGAAAGGCCCGTGGCCGATGTCGTGCAGCAGCGCGGCGAGCAGGGCGATCCGCTCCCGGTCCGGGTCCCGCCTGCCCTCACGGCGCGCGATGACTTCCGCAAGCCGCCGGGCCATGTAATAGACGCCGATGCTGTGGGCGAAGCGGCTGTGGGTTGCGCCGGGGAACACCAGGTCGGAGAAGCCGAGCTGGCGGATGCGGCGCAGGCGCTGGAACTCGGGCGTGTTCAGGAGGTTCCAGGCGATCCGGTCGGTCTCGTCCCGGTCCGGGTCGCCGCTGTCCCCGAACACGACCAAGCCGTGGACCGGGTCGCGGATGCGCTGCGTCCAGGAACCGTCCGTCGCCGCCACGCGCCTTCCCCCCCGAAATGCCGCCCGCGATCCGGCAACGATATAGAACAGGATACGAACCCGCAAGCGGTCTTTCGCCACGCCGTCCGGCCCTACCGGTCCAACAGCCGGTCCATGAGCGATGCAGAGAGAGCGGCAGCGGTGTTTGTGGCTTCACCCATGCTGTCAGAGATTTCAGTAGCGCCTTCCAACAACGTCCTGAATCTCTTTTGTTGTTCTATCGGCGGTAAAATCAATTCTTTTGATTTCAAGAACTTGAAATGCCTGCTGTATCCAGCATTTTCTAACTCCAAGCATTCAAATTGACCGTAAAGAAATACAGGGTCCAAATCGTTACAATTGGGAAGCAAAACCTTTGCACCATCTGCTCCCAGAAAAAAGGGAAACCGAATCAATTTGAATCGTCTGGTGTGATCACCGAATATTATGATTGGTAACTCTCTGTCATAATAACCGCTCTTATCGTTTGCATATCCAGCAATCAATTCTGCGCCTTGGTCTACAATCGGAATTTTTCCTGTACTGGCATAATCCCTTTTCTGTACTTTAGTAACTTTCCTCGTTGTATCGGTTACAACATTACCAAAGGGAACCCTATTCCAATCCATCGGATTGCCTGCCGGGTCGCCGAACATTTTGAGGAAGAGGGCGGGGATGAATTGTTGGAGGCGGTCGGTTGCCCTCGCCCGGAGCCTCTCGATATGCGATGCCCGGTTCAGGATGCCGACGATACGGCGCTGTTCGTGGAGCGGTGGGAGAGGAACCTTTAGCTCCTTCACATCGTGCAACGTAACTCCTTTGACTGTTGCTCCTACACCTTTGCGCTCAATCTCCGGGCCTATGTGCTTTAGCGACCATAGCAAAAATTCCGGCAATATATTGTTAGAAGGCACGATAGCTTTGATGTCTTGATTGATCGCCAGATCAACTCCAGCCATTGCGACTTTACCTAAGCCTACCCGTGTAACTAGTAGAACAGTTCCCGAAGGCACAATTTTAGATGCCGAGTTGTCCAATCCCTCTTGAGATATGAATTCCGCCGTATGGGAGATTCGGTCCGTTCCAAAATCCTTTACGGTTGCCCACGGAATACCACCGTTCCAATATTGATGGACTTTACGGGATGGTGTTCCCCCGCCCAAGAATTCGCAAATCTCGCCTAGCGATACCGTTGTCGTCATCCGACCTCCGGCTCCCGCACCGTCTCGACCAACGTGTCGATCTCCCCCAGTATCTCCCGCTCGATCCCCCGTAATTCCTCCAGCAATTCCAGCGGGTCGCGGTGCTCCTCGGTGGAGCGGTTGAGGGGGCGGTGGCGGCTGGCGCTGAGGTTCCAGTCGGCTTCGCGGATCGTATCCGTCTCCGCGAACCACCAGTTTTCGATCCAGTTCTCCTCCGGGTCGCGCCCGGCCCAGGCGGCGAGGTGCGCTTCCCGGTCCTCGAACGCCTCGATCAGCGCCGGCAGGTCGTCCTCGTCTATGGGCGCGTCGTGGTTGGCGTCCAGCTTGTAGCCGTCATTGTCGGCGTGGAGGAACATCACGCGCTCCGTCGCCCCGCCCTTTCGGAAGAGGAGCAGCGAGGTCTTGACGCCGGAATAGGGGTTGAACACGCCGCCCGGCAGGGACAACACCGCCTCCACCCTGTTGGTCTCGACCAGCTTGCGGCGCAGTTCCCTGTGCGCGCCGGAGGCGGTGAACAGCACGCCCTCCGGCACCACCACGCCGCAGCGCCCGCCCGGCTTCAGATGGTTCAGCATGTATTGCAGGAACAGTAGTTCCGTCTTCCCCGTGCGCCCGACCTTCACGTCCTCCACGATCCGGTCCCGGTCCACCCGGCCGGAGAAGGGCGGGTTGGCGAGCATCACGTCGAACCCCTCCAGAGGCAGGCCGAGCGACGCCCTGTCGGCGCGGTCGAGCGTGCGGGTCAGCGCGTCGCGGCGATGCACCGGCACTTCCTCCAGCCCGCGCAGCGTCAGGTTCATGGTGGCGAGGCGGACCATCTGCGGGTCCACGTCCATGCCGAACAGCGTCTCGCGCCGGAGCCGGGCCATGTCGGCCTGGGCAAGCCGGTCGCCGATGCCGCGCCGCACCGCCTTGCCGTCCACTTCCAGTTCCTCGATGCCGGCGGAGGTGGAGTTGGCGAGCCTTATATGGTCCCACGCGCCGACCAGGAAGCCGCCCGTGCCGGCCGCCGGGTCGCAGACTGTCTCGCCGAAGCGCGGATCGACCAGCCGCACCAGCGCGCGGATGACATGGCGCGGCGTGCGGAACTGGCCGAGCTCGCCCGCCTGCCGGATCTGGCGCAGCACATGCTCGAACAGGTCGCCCTTGGTATCGGCGTCCACCTCTTCCAGATGCAGCGCATCCACTTGCGCCACGACCTGCGCCAGCACCGCCGGCTCGTCGATGACGAGGCGCGCGCCCTCCATGAAGTCGGTCGCGCCCTCGGCCGCCACTTCGGCGTAGAAGGGGAACACCTCCTCCCGCACCCAGGAGACCAGCCGCTCCCCCGTCATCGCCTTCGCCCAGCGCGACCAGCGCAGCGAATCGCCCGGCACGGCGGCCGCGCCCGGCGTGAGCGCATTGCGCGGGTTGCGGAGCTTCCAGTCTTCCTCGAACGGGCTGTGGTAAGGCTCCGCCCCCGGCCGGCGCGCGGCCCGCGCATGCGCCGCGTCCGCCGTCTCGAACATGCAGAAATAGAACAGGAAACTCAGCTGTTCGGCGTTCTGGGACGGGTTCGGGTAGCCGCCACCGAAGAGGTAGTCGCGGATGCGGTCGATGCTGTGGCGCAGTTCGGGCGTGAGCGGCATCGCCGGGCTTTCAGTTTCGGGCCGGACCGAAGATATCGGCGTTCAGGCTTTCCAGCAAACGCCCCAGGCGTTCCTCGCCACCGAACACGCGCACCGCCTGTCCGTAGCCACCCCTGCCGTCGAAGGGATGGGTGTCGAACTCGTAATCCTCGAAGCGTTCCAGCACCTCCGCGTCGGCCCTTATGCGGCTCTCGATCAACCGCGCCCAACGGTCCTGCTCGGCGTTCAACTGCTGCCGCCCGCGCCAGTCCTCGAAGCGAAGCCCCAGTTCCGCCGCCCGCGCTTCATGCGCCTCGGAGCGGACGATGCTGCCGTCCTCGTCGAGCGTGACCCAGTCCCGGCTGGCGGGGTCGATATGGTCGTGCACGTCGAGGGTAAGCAGCGGGCGCTTGCCGCCGTCCGGCGGGGAGGGGCGCGCCTCCTGGACGAATCCGCCCTCCCCGGCCTCCTCGGAGTCGCCGTGCAGGTCGGTCACGCCCACGAAATCGAAGATGGTGAAGCCGGTCTTGCGGATATGAGGGGCCTTGCGGGAACCGCGCCCGCGCATCTGGCGGTAGAGGATGGCGCTGCGGGTGAACCGGGCCATCACAAGGTTGACCACTTCGGGGCAGTCGAAGCCGGTGTCCAGCATGTTTACGCTGACAAGCACCTGCGGGAAGTCCTCGTTCTTGAAGCGCTTGATGATGGCGCTTGCGTCCGGGGCCGGCCCGCCACCGACATCGCTGACCACAAAGTCCGCGTAGCGCACCGTCGGGTCCGGCTTCCTGTCGGCGAAATGCTCGTCGATCATGGCCGCGAGCGTTTCGGCGTGGCGCCGTGTCACCGCGAAGACAAGCGTCTTGCCCCAGGCCGGCAGGCGGCGCACCCCGTCGCTGCCGGTAAAGCCGTTGTCCAGCACATTGCGGAACTCGCGCACCATGGCGCGATTGCGCTCTGGAATGGTGAACTTGCGCTCCAGCGCCGCCGGATCGACGCGAATGCTGTCCGAGGCCTTGAACAGGTCCTCGAACTCGTGGCGCGTCTTCTCGTCCATCGCGGTCCAGTCGAGCTCCTTCCGCGTCACCTCGAAGCCGTCTTCGGCAGCCGTCTTGACCGTCCGGGCCTTGTAGATGCGATAGGGAGCGAGGTAGCCCTCCGCAATCGCCGCGCGGATGCCATAACTGAAAGTCGGCTTCTCAAGTTCGAAGAAGCGCAGGGTATCGCGCACAAATTGGCCGTCTTCGGGGTCCGGCGTTTCTTCGGGACCGGCCGAGCAGGGCGTCGCCGTCAGGCCGAGTTGCACGGCATCGAAATGCCGGAGCACGCCGCTCCACTTACCGTAGATGGAGCGGTGGCATTCGTCGGTGATGACGAGATCGAAATAGCCGGACGAAAGCGCACGGTAATCGGAGATCATCGTTTGCAGGGTGGCGATGACGATCTGCGCGCCGGGGTCGAAACTGCGGCCTGCCCGCTGCACATGGCAGGCATGTTCGGGGAGGTGGTCCGTGAAAGCGTCCTCGGCCTGGGTCGCGAGATTGATCCGGTCCACGAGGAAGAGGACCCGGGTGGCGGCGCCGGCCTCGAACAGCCGCTTCACGAACGCGGCCGCAGTCCGGGTTTTCCCGGTGCCGGTGGCCATTTCCACCAGCAGCTTGCGCCGCCCCAGCGCCATTTCGGAAGACAACTCCTCGATACAGTCGATCTGGTAGCCCCGGTCCACAATCCGGCGGTCGATCGGCACGTCGGCAAGGTCGCGGCGCATCGCCCGCGCCGCCATACGACGTTCCAGGTCGGCCTGTGCATAGAAGCCCGCAACCCGGCGGGCATGGGCGTCCCGGTCCCGGTCCAGGAACCACACCTCCTCGCCGTTCGAGAGGAAGACAAAGGGCACGTCCAGCAGGCGCGCATATTGGAGGCCCTGGTCCTGCGCGGCTACCGGATCGGTGGCGGCCCGCTTGGCTTCGACCACCGCCATCGGGCGGCCGTGGCGATCAGAAAGCGCATAATCAGCGCGGAGCCCGCCTTTGAGCGTCTGTTCCACGCGGACGCTTCGCGGATCGTCCGGCTTCCAGCCGGAATCCCTGAGTAGGTCGTCAATTTTGACGCGCGCAAACGCTTCGTTCGTGCCAGCCATTGGGGGCCCCTGCCTCTGGGGGTCAGTATAACAAATTCGCATATCGGGAGGCTAAAGGATCGACTCTATTTCGCCTCCGGCGCCAGGGCCGCGTTCCATATCTCCTCCGTCACGATGTCCAGGGTCCAGGGGCGCATGACGGAGGCGGCTCGGGCGTCGCGGAGGTGGCGTTCGAGCGGGAAGCGTTTCAGGATCGCGCGGCCGCCGCAGACCCGCATGGCGAGCGAGGTGATCTCGACGGCGTTGCGCTGCACCGTGACATGCGCGGCGCGGGCGCGCTGGCGGGTTTCCGGCGTCGGCGGCAGCTTCGCCTCCGAGACGGCGTGATAGAAGAGCGAGCGCGTCGCTTCGAGCTTCAGCACCATCTCCGCGACCGCATTGCTGGCGGACGGCGCGACGGTGGGACGGCCGGGCGCGCCGGCGAGTTCGCCGCGCAGATAGGCGAGCGCGGTCCCGGCGGCCTCGACCGCAAGGCCGAGGAAGGTGGCGGAGAACCCCATCGGGGCGTGCGAGGCGGTGAGGTAGAGGCCGCCGAAGACGCCCGGCGGCAGGATGTCGCCGCTGTCCGGCACGAACACGTCGGTCAGGCGCATCTCGCGGCTCACCGTGGCGCGCATGCCGATCGGGTCCCACTCTCCCTCGAAGGTCACGCCCCCGGCGTCGCGCGGCACCTTGAGGTAGAGCGTGCGCTCCAGCCAGGTCAGGTCTCCCTCGTCCACCAGGATCGCCGGCGTCGCGAAATAGTCGGCAGCCCCCGATAGCGAGACGAAGAACTTGCGCCCCGTCACGCGGTAGCCGCCCTCCACCCTCCGCGCCTCGGTGCCGAAACGCCGGCCGCCGACGCTGAAGGCCGTGTCGGTCTCGCCCTGCTCCACCGGCTCGCTGTGCGGCTGGCCGTAGAACACGCCCTCCTCCACCACCTCGCGGAACTTCTCGGCGCGGAGGCGCTCATGGCGGGCGCGCTTCTCCTCCGGCATGTCGAAGCGGTCCGCCATCTCGCCCATCAGCATCATGGTGAGGCAGTGCATGTTGTAGGTGAGCGCCGTGGAGGCGTTGCCGCGGGCGAGCTGCTCGGCGACCAGGCAATAGGTCTCGAAATCCGCGCCGAGCCCGCCATGCGCCTCCGGCACGCAGAGCGCCAGCAGCCCTGCCTCGCGCAGGTCGTCATAGTCCTCGAAGGGAAAGGCCGCCTCGCGGTCCAGTGCGGCGGCGCGCGGCTGAAAGCGCTCCACCGCCAGGCGGCGGGCCTGTTCCACCAGTTCCTGCTGAAACGGCGTCAAACGCATGTCCATGGGGCCGGCGCCTCCCGTTCGCGCAAGTCATCCACAGTCCCGGACGGGCGGCCTCTTGATCGGCGGCCGAATCCCCCGCACAAAGCCGCTTTATGGCCGATGCCGCTCCATACAGCTACCCGCATCGTCATCTCCTTGGCATAGAGGGCCTTGCGCCCGGCGAAATTTCGGCCCTGCTGGACCTGTCCGAGAGCTATGTCGAGCAGAGCCGCCGCGACGACAAGAAGGTGGCTGTGCTGAAGGGGCGCACCGTCATCAATGTCTTTTTCGAGACCTCGACGCGCACCCGCACCAGTTTCGAGCTGGCCGGCAAGCGGCTCGGCGCCGACGTCATCAACATCTCTCCCGACATCAGCGCCATCAAGAAGGGCGAAACGCTGCTCGACACCGCGCTCACGCTCAATGCGATGCACCCGGACCTGCTGGTGGTGCGCCACCCGCAGTCGGGCGCCGTCCACCTGCTCTCGGAGAAGGTGGACGGGGCGGTCATCAATGCGGGCGACGGCTGGCACGAGCACCCGACCCAGGCCCTGCTCGACGCGCTGACTATCCGGCGGCGCCTCGGCGGCCTCAGCGGCCTCACGGTCGCCATTTGCGGCGACATCATGCACAGCCGCGTCGCGCGCTCGAACATCCACCTGTTCAACGCCATGGGCACCCGCGTGCGGGTCGTGGCGCCGCCGACCCTGCTGCCGGCGGAGATGGACCGGTTCGGGGTCGAGGTGTTCCACGACATGCGCGCCGGCCTCGACGGCGTGGACATCGTGATGATGCTGCGCCTCCAGACGGAGCGGATGCAGGGCAGCTTCGTGCCCTCCGTGCGCGAATATTTCCACTTCTTCGGCCTCGACGCCCGCAAGCTGGCGGCCGCGCGGCCGGATGCGCTGGTGATGCATCCGGGGCCGATGAACCGCGGCGTGGAGATCGACAGCGATGTCGCCGACGACATCCACCGCTCGCTGATCCAGCAGCAGGTGGAGATGGGCGTAGCGGTCCGCATGGCCTGCCTCGACCTGCTGACGCGCAGGCTGCAATCGAACCGCGCCGAGGCCGCGTGACCAAGCGGACCGCCCTGGTCAATGCGCGGCTGCTGGACCCGGCGAGCCGGCTGGACGCGCCGGGCGGCATATTGATCGAGGACGGGCGGATCGCCGCGGTCGGGCCCGAGGTGACCGCCGGTTCCGCCCCGGAGGACGCGGCCGTCATCGACTGCGAAGGCGCCTGCGCCGCGCCCGGCCTCGTGGACATGCGGGTGCAACTCGGCGAGCCCGGCGGCGAGCACAAGGAAACCATCGACAGCGGCAGCCTGGCGGCGGCGGCCGGCGGGGTCACCGCCGTCGTCGCCCTGCCCAACACCTCGCCTGTCATCGACGATGTGAATGTCGTCGAGTTCATCGCCCGGCGCGCGCGGGAAGTCCGGCGGGTCAAGGTGTTCGCCTACGGGGCGCTCACGCGCGGCCTGAAGGGCGAGCAGCTTACCGAGCTCGGCATGTTGAAGGATGCCGGCGCGCTCGCCTTCACCGACGGTCTGCGCGCCGTTTCCAGCGCCCGCGTCATGCGCCGGGCGCTGTCCTACGCGCAGGCCTTCGACGCGCTCATCGTGCAGCATCCGGAAGAGCCCGAGCTCGCAAGGGGGGGCGCCATGACCGAGGGCGAGATCGCCACCCGCCTCGGCCTGCCCGGCATCCCTGCCGTCGCGGAGGCCATGATGATCGACCGGGACCTGCGCCTCGTGGCGCTGACCGGCGGGCGCTACCACGCGGCTCATGTCACCACCGGGCAGGGTCTGGCGCTCATCCGCCGCGCCAAGCGCGAGGGCTGGCGGGTCACCTGCGATACGGCGCCGCACTATTTCGCGCTGAACGAAACCGCCATCGGCGAATACCGCACCTTCGGCAAGGTCTCGCCGCCGCTCCGGTCGGAGGCGGACCGGCGCGCCGTGGTGGAGGCGCTGGCCGACGGCACCATCGACGCCGTCGCGAGCGACCACGACCCGCAGGACCAGGAGTCGAAGCGCCTGCCCTTCGGGGACGCGGAACCCGGAATTGTGGGCCTGGAAAGCCTGCTGCCGCTTTCGCTGGAGCTCTACCACAACGGCCACATGACGCTGCTCGACGTGCTGCGGAAGCTGACCTCGGCGCCGGCGGACCTGCTGGGCCTGCCGCTTGGCCGTCTGGCGCCGGGCCGGGCGGGCGATGTCGTGGTCTTCGACCCGGACGTTCCGGCGCGCATCGAGGTGGACGCCTTCCGGAGCAAGTCCAAGAACTCGCCCTTCGACCGCCGCCCGGTCCAGGGCCGCGTGCTCCGCACGGTGGTGGACGGGCGCACGGTGTTCGAGGCGGCCTGAGTGGCGGACTCCCGGCAGGCGGGCGCGAACCGGCCAATTCCGTCGCGCATGACCGCAGTGCTGTTGACCCGCCACGGAGGACCGGACGCCCTCGAACTCCGCGAGGATGTTCCCACGCCGCAGCCGGGCCCCGGCGAAGTGCTGATCGAGGTGGGCGCCGCCGGGGCGCGCATGTCATCGCCGTGGCGGCCCGGGCCAAGGCCGGGGAAATTCGCAGGATCGGCGCCCACCGGGTCATCGACCGCAATGCGGACCTCCTTGCCGAACTCGGGCCGGAGTCCGTCGATGTCGTGATCGACCTGGTGGCGGGGAAGGCGTGGCCCGCGCTGCTCGACCTGCTGCGGCGGGGCGGGCGCTACGCCTGCGCCGGCGCCATAGCCGGGCCGGTCGTGGAACTGGACCTGCGCACGCTCTACCTGAAGGACCTGTCGTTCTTCGGCTGCACCTTCCAGGAGGACATCGTGTTCGAGAACCTGGTTGGCTACATCGAACGCGGCGAAATCCGTCCCGTCGTGTCCGGGGTCTTCCCGCTCGCCCGGATCGCCGAGATCCAGGACATGTTCCTGTCCAAGGGCTTCGTCGGAAAGCTGGTGCTGGAGCCGCCGCCCTCCTGACGTCCCGAATCGCGGCGCCAGCCGCATATCGAGGGACCCCTGCCGGGATGTCATGAATTGTCATGTTTTTGTCGTGACCGCCTTCGAGTTCGCTCCCGCAGTGCCGCCCCGGATCGGGTTCTATCGCATGCACACATCCGGTTTTGCCTTGCATCCAGCGCGCAAGTTGGCCCGGCTACGCCTCGCTCTGATTCCCTTTTCGTCACTTTCGTCACCCCGGACCGCGATCCGGGGTCCATCCATGGCTCCCGATGCCGCCGCAGCCGGTGAAGAACAAGACCGACCGCCGAAGCTGCCGCGAGAACCGAGGCTGGGCCCCGGCTCGGGGACCGGGGCGACGGTTGGGGGCATGGCCCTCCACTCGAAGTGTCATGAAATGTCATGCGATGTCATGGGCGCATGCGGCGGCCTCCTGTTTTTCGCGCTCCTCGCGGCGCCTCTGGCGTTCGCGCCATGCCTTGAATTCGCGCATGTCCGGCGGGCCTGCGAACATCCGCCCGCCGACATGGCATTCGATCGGCCGGCCCTCGTCGCCCTCCCTCGTCGGGATCAGCCCGAAGCGGCGCTCCAGGTCTCCCGGCCATTCCCGGAACCCGGGCGCGGCGATGCTGCCTTTCCACGCCTCGCCGGCATGGTGGAACTCGTCCTCGCTGCCGTCATGGCCGGTCTCCGGCTCGGGCATGCGGTCGGCGTCCGCGCGGTGGTCCTCCGGCGACGGTGCTGCGCTCATGTCGTCCACATAGGCTTCGGCAAGGGCCGCGGCGGCGGGCGCCAGCATCGCCGCCAGTTCGGGACGGGGATCGTTCACAGTCATCGATGCCTCCTTCGGGGCAAAGGGCGGGACAGGGGTGTCCCTGTTTTGCGCGCGTTTCGCGTGCGGGCGCGCCTGTGCGGGCGGGTGTCGGCGCCGGCGCGGTTCGCGCGGCTGATTGCGCACGCGAGACGGCGCACGCACCTCTCGCGCTTGCTCACGCCGGGGGCTTTTTCGGCCCCCAGCCGGTCGCTTTCTGCAGAAAAGCCGAAAGGCGGCCCCGGAAGCCGCCTCTCTCTACTTTCATTCTACACCATACCGCCAAATGTCAAGCCCCGCCGGGAACAAAAAATGAAAACACCGGAGATTTTTCACGGAATGCCGGTGGGAACGAGGCCCGGATCGACGCCCGCCGTCCGATCGCCCCCTTCCGTCATGCCCGGACTTGTTCCAGGCATCCATGCGGCCGTCCGGGGTAGCGGTGAAAGTCGATGCCCGGAACAAGTCCGGGCATGACGATATGGGGACGGGCATGACGAGGGGAAGACATGAGGCCCAGATCGAGGCCGTTGGTGTCAGCCCCGCAGGCCGGCCACGGCGTCGATCTCGACCTTCATTCCGGGCACGGCGAGTTCCGCGATGCCGATGAGGGTGCTGGCGGGCCGGGTATCCCCGAAGAACTCCCGCCTGACGACATCGACGGCATGGCGGTCGTTCACGTCGGTCAGATAGACCGTCACCTTGAGAATGTCGGCGAACGACGCCCCGGCGGCCTGCAGGATCCGGTCCATGTTCTCGAACAGACGCCTGGTCTGGGCGCCGACATCGTCCCCGCCGACCAGATCGAGGTTCTCATCGACGGGCGCGATTCCGGACACGAACAGCAGGTCGCCGAAGCGCACGGCGTCCGTGTAATGGCTGATGGGCTCGTTGAGCCCTTCGACGCGATACTCTTCCCGGTCCCGTGCGGGCATGGCTGCGTCCTCCTCCGCCGGATATTACTGCGACGAGCGGAGCCTCGGGTCGAGCACGTCGCGGAGCGCGTCGCCGAACAGGTTGAAGCCGAACACGGCGAGCGTGATCGCGAGGCCGGGGAAGACGGCGACCCAGGGCGCGCTCTCGGCGAATTCTTCCGCCCCGCCCTGCAGCATCAGCCCCCAGGCCGGCGTCGGCTCCTGCACGCCGAGGCCGAGATAGGAGAGCGACGCCTCGGTCAGGATCGCCTGCCCCACAAAGGCCGTGACCATGATGAGGAAGGGCGCCATGACGTTCGGCGCCATGTGGCGCAGGATGATGCGCGTATGGCCGAAGCCGCACGCCTTCGCCGCGTCGATATAGGGGATTTCGCGGATCTGGAGCGCGGAGGAGCGCACCACGCGGGCGCAGCGGGGAACGAAGGGGACGATGATCGCCAGGATCACGTTCTCCGTGCCGGTGCCGAGGATCGACACCACGGCCAGCGCCATGATGACCAGCGGGAACGCCATGAAGACATCCATGACGCGCTGGAAGATGAGGTCGAACAGGCCGCCGAAATAGGCGCTGGAAACGCCCAGTACGAGGCCGAGGAAGCCGCCGACGGCCGCAGAAGCAAAGCCCACAAACAGCGCTGTGCGCGCGCCGTAAACGATACGGGAATAGACATCCCGTCCCAGCATGTCGGTGCCGAAGATGAAGTTCCCGTCCGGCGGCGCCAGCATGTATTCGTAGGAGTTGAGCAGCGGGTCGTAGGGCGTCACCACATCGGCGAAGATCGCCATCAGGATCATCAGCGCTACGATGAGGGCCCCGGCGACGCCGATCGGCTGCTTGCGCGCCGTTTCGCGCAGTTTCACATGCCACGGCTTGAAGGCCGCGGGTTCCTCGAACATGGCTACCGCAAGGCTGCCCTGGGAAACAGTCGCCATAGGACCAGTCCTCCTAGCTGTAGCGGATGCGCGGGTCGAGCACCGCGTAGAGGATATCGACCACGAGGTTGACGAGGACGAAGATGGTGACCACCAGCATGACCAGCGACTGGGTCATCACATAGTCCTGGTTGGTCACCGATTCGACGAACAGCTTGCCGATGCCGTTCAGGTTGAAGACCTGCTCCGTTACCACGAGACCGCCCATCAGGAAGGCGAACTCGATGCCGATGATCGTCACCACGGGCAGCAGAGAGTTGCGGAGCGCATGGCGGTTGATAATCATCTTCTCCAGCAGGCCCTTCGCCCGCGCCGTGCGCACATAGTCCTCCCGCAGCACCTCAAGCAGGGCGGAGCGGGTCATTCGGGTCGCCACGGCGGAATAGCGGTAGCCGGTCGCAACGGCGGGCCAGATCAGCATCGACAGGTTGTAGGCCGGGTCTTCCCAGAGCGGCCGGTAGTCGATGGGCGGCATCCAGGGCGTGCCGGTCCACGCCTGCGTAGTAATCAGCAGCCCGAGGATGATGATGATACCGAGCCAGAAGGAGGGGATGGCGATTCCGGCGATGCTGATCGTGCGGACCACATAGTCGATCCAGGTGTTCTGCTTGATCGCCGAGATGGTGCCGAGCGGAATGGCGACGATGATGGACACCAGCGTCGCCATGACCGCGATCTGGAGCGAGAGTTCGAACCGCAGTGCGATCTCATAGGAGACCGGCCGGCCGGTCCACATGGACTCGCCGAAATTGAAGGTGGCGAAACCCGCAAGAAAATCGACTAATTGGACATGCAGCGGGTCCTTGAGGCCGAGCAGCACCTTGCACTGCTCCAGCGCCGCCGGGTCCACGAATTCGCCTCCGCCGCCGAGCCGAAGCTGACACACGTCGCCGGGCACAGCCCGCAACAGCAGAAAAACGAGAATCGCTGCTCCCAGCAGGGTTGGGATCAGCAGCAGTATTCGTTTGACAACGTATTTGTACATGAATGAACGCCTCTAAGAGAGAAGGCGCCGCCCCGGTTTGCCGGGGCGGCGCGAGAGGTCGGGCGGTCAGCCGCCCAGTTCGTCCATGGTGCGCTGCTTACGCTCCTCATCGGAAACGTCCAGCCAGACCTGGTCCAGCGACTGGTTCAGATAGTGCGACGGCGCGATCTTCCAGCCCTTCACGTAGGAACGGTGCGGGTTGATCTTGTGCCACCACAGGATCTGGCCGAAATGCGCTTCCTCGTGCAGGACGCGCTTTTCGAACTTCCTGTAAAGTTCCAGCTGCTTGGCCGGGTCGCTTTCCTGCTGCATCTCGTCGTACCACTCGTCGAGCTGCGGGTCTTCGTAATGGCCCCGATTGTCCGGCGCTCTCGACTTCGAGATCCACGCGCCCGCATCGACGACCGGATTCACCACGCTCTGGCAGGACGGCCAGATGTTGACATCCGCGCCTTCCGCGCTCGGGTCCCGCAGGCCGGCATACCACGGACCGGTCGGCACCACGATTTGCTCGACATTCAGGCCGATCTGCCGCCACTGGTCGATCATCCAGGTGCCGACCGCCTTGTAGGGCTGATCCACGGCACGGTTCCAGATTTTGAACGACGCCCCCTCGGCGCCCGCCTCCTTGAGAAGCTCGCGGGCCTTCGCACGGCTCTTCTCGATGTCGGGCCAGTAGCCGTAATAGGTCTTGAGCGTCTCCTCGTCCGTCGCAACCGGATGGCCCGGCAGCGCGAGGCCGCCGACCGTCTTCACGATCGCGATCTTGGAGAGGTACCTGGACGCGCCCCAACGGTCGAGAGCGAGAGTGAGAGCTTGCCGGACGCGCTTGTCCTTGAAGAGCTCTTTGTGCTGGTTCGCACCGTAGCCGAAGGTGCAGTTCCATGCGCTCTCCTGCACGGTGATGTCCTCGCCCAGCGCCTTGACTAGGTCGTCGCGAGCCTTCGGCGGGAAGCCGCGGAACTCGATGTCGGCGCGCCCGCCGCGGATCGACTGGATGCGGACGGACATTTTCGGCGCGGAGATCGCCTTGTAGCCATCGAGATAGGGCTTGCCCTCATGATGGTATTTCTCGTGGCGCTTGCCCAGCACATGCGAGCCGGGCTGGTGCTCGACGAACGAGAATGCCCCGGTGCCGTTGATGTTGCTCTGGTGCCATTTCAGGCCGTAATGCGGATCCTTGCCCTCCGGGTCCTCCCGCTCCAGATCGTTCTTCGCGTAAATGAAGTTGAAAGGCGTAGCGACGATCGGAATGAAGCCCGGCGAGGCATATTTCAGGTCGAACTGGACCGTGTGGTCGTCCGGCGCCGAAATCGTTTCCACCATCGAGAACCGGCTTTCGCGGTTGCTCAGAATGCCTTCCGGCGGGAAGATGATCTTGTTGTAGGTCGCGACGACATCGTGCGCGGTCAACGGCGTGCCGTCGTGGAACTCGACGCCCTGGCGGAGCTTGAAGGTGTAGGTCTTGCCTTCGTTGGTCGGCTTCGGAACATCGCCTTCGCACAGGTCGCAAACGAAATCCGCCGATTGCGGATTGTCCGGGTTGACCCGGATCAGCAAGCTGTAGAACGGCCGGATCGGGTGGATCATCGCGAAGGTCGATTCCCGATGCCCGTCATAGGACGGAATCTTGCCGGCGACGACGATGCGCAGAACGCCGCCCCTCTTCGGCTCTTCCGCCGACGCCGCCACGACGCCGCCAGCCGCAACGGCCGCGCCGAGACCGGCCGCAAGAGCCAATCTGGTGAAACTCGTTTTCATGGCAGACACGCTACCTCCCTGTTTATCGGGCCCCGCTCGGAGGCCCGGCTGCGTGGCGGGCGCGGTAGCGCCCATTTTTCCGCCCTTGCGCCCTGGCGCACTCCCGGACGGCGTCTCGTTGCTACACCTCCGTGCAGGCAACCCAGTGGCCCGGCTTCACCTCGCGGAAAGCCGGGACCGCATTCGGGCATCCTTCCACCGCAATGTCGCAGCGCGGATGGAAGACGCAGCCCGAAGGCGGGTTGATCGGGCTCGGAATCTCGCCCTTGATGACCTGGTGCGCGCGGGCCTGCTCGACCACCGGATCGGGGATCGGAACCGCCTCCAGCAGCGCCCTCGTATAGGGGTGCATCGGGTTGTCGAACAACTCGTCCGTCTCCGCCAGCTCGACCATCTTGCCCAGATACATCACCGCCACCCGGTGGCAGATATGGCGCACCACCGACAGGTCGTGGCTGATGAACAGGTATGTCAGGTCGAATTCGTCCCGCAGGTCTTCCAGAAGGTTGATGACCTGCGCCTGGATCGACACGTCGAGCGCCGACACCGCCTCGTCGCAGACGATGAAATCCGGCTCCAGCCCGAGCGCCCGCGCAATGCCGACGCGCTGGCGCTGGCCGCCCGACATCTCGTGCGGGTAGCGGTCCGCGAACGCCGGGTTCAGGCCGCAGACCGCCAGCAACTCGCGCACCCGCTCGGTGCGCTTCGCCTTGTCGGGAATGAGGCCGTGGACGCGGATCGGCTCGCCGATGATCTCGCCGATCTTGAGACGGGGATTGAGCGAGCTGTAGGGGTCCTGGAAGATCACCTGGATGCGCCGGCGCATGGAGCGGAGCGCCTCGCCTCGAAGCCCGCTCAGTTCCTGTCCCTCGAAGGTGATGGAGCCGGCCGTCGGCCGTTCCAGCTGCAGGATGCAGCGCCCGGTCGTGGTCTTGCCGCAGCCGGACTCGCCGACAAGGCCCAGCGTCTCGCCCCGGCGGATTTCGAAATCGATGCCGTCCACCGCCTTCACATGCGCGACCACGCGACGCATGACGATGCCTTCCGTCACCGGGAAGTGCATCTTGAGGCCGTTCACCGACATCAGCACGTCTTCGGATACGGTGCCGCGGTGGCTCGCCTGCGTCGCAATGTCGTTCATGCGACCTGCTCCAGTCCGGCGGCGATTTCCTGCGAGCGGAAGCAGGCCGACCGGTGCCCTTCCCCTACGCTCTCAAGCTCCGGGAACGCCTGCGCGCACTGCTCCTGCGCATAGCGGCAGCGCGGCCGGAACGAGCAGCTTCCGTCGAGGCGCGTCAGGTCCGGCGGCTGGCCCTCGACCGGGTCGAGCTTGGCGCTGCGCTGCTGGTCCACGCGCGGCACGGAGTTGAGCAGGGCCAGCGTGTAGGGATGGCGCGGCCGGTGATAGACGTCCTCGGCGCTGCCCTCCTCGATGATCTTGCCCGCATACATCACGTTCACCCGGTCAGCGTAGCGGGCCACGACGCCGAGATTGTGGGTGATGATAATCATCGCCACGCCCAGCTCGCGGGTCAGGTTCTTCATCAGCTCCAGGATCTGCGCCTGGATGGTGACGTCGAGCGCCGTGGTGGGCTCGTCCGCGATAATCAGCTTGGGCTCGCAGGCGAGCGCCATCGCGATCATCACGCGCTGGCGCATCCCGCCCGAAAGATGGTGCGGATACTGGTCCAGCCGGCGCGGCGGATCGGAGATGCCCACCATCTCCATCAGCTCGAGCGAGCGCGACGCCGCCCGCTCCTCGCTGTAGCCGAGATGGTGGATGACGGTCTCCGTCAGCTGCGTGCCGATGGACAGCACGGGATTGAGCGACGTCATCGGCTCCTGGAAGATCATGCCGATATGGCGCCCGCGCACGTCGCGGATCTCCTTGTCGCTGAGTTCCAGCAGGTTGCGGCCCATGAAGCCGATGCGCCCGCCGACGATCTTGCCCGGCGGGTCCGCCACGAGCCGCAATATGGACAGCGCGGACACGGATTTGCCGCAGCCGGACTCGCCGACCACCGCAACCGTTTCACCCTCTTCCACCGTATAGGAGATACCGTCCACGGCGAGAACGGTCCCCGCCGATGTGAAGAACTGTGTCTTCAACTCGTCAATTTCGAGTAGAGCCACATAACCTCCCGACTTGTCCCGGAGCGACGCCCCACGCTCGAATTCCGGACCGTATGCATAGCATTCATCCTTGTCAATCGCGCCT
>JAJEAZ010000139.1 GCA_022824105.1 Alphaproteobacteria bacterium | reverse complement strand
GAAATGGACCCCTGGTCGGGCGATGCGTCCGCTGGCGAGCCGCTTGTCGGAGGCGACGAAAGCCAGTAGTTTGCCGTCCGCAGCGGCGTCGCGGCGATTGGGGTGATTTGGATGGCGCGTAACAGGATCGGGCTGGTCGGCGCGGGCAATATCGGGGGCACGCTCGCCCATCTGGCCGGCCTCAAGGAATTGGGCGATGTCGTGCTGTTCGACATCGTCGAGGGCATGCCCGGCGGCAAGGCGCTCGACCTTGTCCAGAGTTCGCCGATAGAGGGCTTCGACGCCCGGATTTCCGGCGCTAGCGGCTATGAGGCGCTTGAGGGCTGCGATGTCGTCATCGTCACCGCCGGCGTGCCGCGCAAGCCCGGCATGAGCCGGGACGACCTTGTCGGGATCAACACGAAGGTCATGGGCGCGGTCGGCGACGGCCTGAAGCGCAACTGCCCGGACGCTTTCGTGATCTGCATTACCAACCCGCTCGATGCGATGGTGGCGGTTCTGCAGGGCGTGACCGGATTTGCGCCCAACAAGGTCGTCGGCATGGCGGGCGTTCTGGACACGGCGCGCTTCCGCTATTTCCTGGCGGAGGAGTTCCAGGTCTCAGTGGAGGACGTGACGGCTTTCGTTCTCGGAGGGCACGGCGACAGCATGGTGCCGCTGGTCAACTATTCGGCGGTCGCCGGCATCCCGGTGCCGGACCTTGTCGAGATGGGCTGGACGACCGAGCAACGGGTTGCGGACATCGTGCAGCGCACCCGCGACGGCGGTGCGGAGATCGTCAATCTTCTCAAGACCGGCTCGGCCTTCTATGCGCCGGCCTCGGCAGCCATCCAGATGGCCGAGAGCTATCTCAAGGACAAGAAGCGCGTGCTGCCCTGCGCGGCCTGGCTCGACGGAGAATACGGCGTGAACGGCCTGTATGTGGGCGTGCCGGCGGTCATCGGCGCAGGCGGCGTGGAACGTGTCGTGGAGATACGCCTTTCCGGGTCCGACAGGTCCGCCTTCGACAAATCTGTGGCGGCGGTGCGCGAACTGGTAGAGGTCGCGGAGCGGATGCGCGCCCAGGCGGCGGACTAGCGCGCATGAGGGGTCCGGTTTCCCCGATGGGGGCGATCGCCCCGGCGGCCGGAAAAGATGACGGAGCGGGTCGCATGGCGACAGCGTGCGCGCGGCGCAGCGCCGGATGAATATTCACGAATACCAGGCCAAGGGCGTGCTGGCGCGTTTCGACGTGCCGGTTCCGCGCGGCCATGTGGCCTACACCGTGGATGAGGCCGTCGAAGGCGCGGAGAAGCTCGGCGGCCCGGTATGGGTGGTCAAGGCGCAGATTCACGCCGGAGGCCGGGGCAAGGCCGGCGGCGTGAAGCTGGTGCGCTCGGTTGCGGAGGTGCGCGAGGCCGCGGAAGGACTGCTGGGCAGCACGCTCGTCACCCACCAGACCGGGGCCGAGGGGCAGACGGTCAAGCGCATCTATGTCGAGGAAGGTTGCGACATCGCCCGCGAACTCTACTTCTCGATGCTCGTGGACCGGGCCGGCGGCCGCATCACGGTCGTTGCCTCCACCGAGGGCGGCATGAATATCGAGGAGGTGGCGGAGACGGCGCCGGAGAAGATCGTCACCTTTTCGATCGACCCGGCGACCGGCGTGCAGCCGCATCATGGCCGCCGCCTCGCGTCCGCGTTCGGGCTCGGAGCGGCCGAGGCCCGCGGGGCCGCGGGGCTGCTTGCCGATCTCTACAGGGCGTTCACGGAGCTCGACGCCGGCCTGATCGAGATCAACCCGCTCGTCATGACCGGGAGCGGCGCGCTGCTTGCCCTCGATGCGAAGATGAGCTTCGACGACAATGCGCTCTTCCGCCAGCCCGGCGTGGACGAACTGCGCGACGAGGACGAGGAAACGCCGGTGGAGCGGCAGGCGGAGGCGCTCGGCTTCAGCTATGTCAAGCTCGACGGCAATATCGGCTGCATGGTGAACGGCGCCGGACTCGCCATGGCGACGATGGACATCATCAAGCTGCAGGGGGCGGAGCCCGCCAACTTCCTCGATGTTGGCGGCGGCGCGGACAAGGAGCGCGTCATCAGCGCCTTCAAGATCATCCTGTCCGATCCCAATGTCGAAGCGATCCTGGTCAATATCTTCGGCGGCATCATGCAGTGCGACGTGATTGCGGAGGGCGTCGTCGAAGCCGCGCATGAGGTCAGCCTCGACGTGCCGCTGGTCGTGCGCCTCGAAGGCACGAATGTCGAGCAGGGCAAGCGCATCCTCGCGCGCTCCGGGCTGCCGATCACCGCCGCCGACGATCTGGGCGACGCGGCGGCCAAGGTCGTGGCGGCGGTCGGGGAAGGCTGACGCCATGGCGGTGCTGATCGACGAGAACACCCGTGTCATCTGCCAGGGCATCACCGGCAGGCAGGGCACCTTCCATTCGCAGCAGGCCATCGACTACGGGACGCGCATGGTCGGCGGGGTCGCGCCGGGCAAGGGAGGGCGCCGCCATCTGGGGCTGCCGGTGTTCGATACCGTGGCCGAGGCGAAGGCCGAGACCGGGGCCGACGCGACGGTCATCTATGTGCCGCCGCCTTTCGCGGCCGACGCCATGCTGGAAGCGGCGGCCGCGGAGATCCCGCTCATCGTGTGCATCACCGAAGGCGTGCCAGTGCTCGACATGGTGCGCGTCAAGCGGGCCCTTGCGGGTTCCGGCTCACGGCTGATCGGGCCGAATTGCCCGGGCGCCATCACGCCCGACGCATGCAAGATCGGCATCATGCCGGGCCATATCCACCGGCGGGGCCGTGTCGGCATCGTGTCGCGCTCGGGCACGCTGACCTATGAGGCCGTCGCGCAGACCACCGCTGCCGGCCTCGGCCAGTCCACCTGCATTGGCATAGGCGGCGACCCGGTGAACGGCACGGACTTCATCGATTGCCTGAGGCTCTTCCATGACGACCCGGAAACGGAGGGCATCGTCATCATCGGGGAGATAGGCGGCAGCGCGGAAGAAGATGCGGCCGCGTTCTACGCCGGCCTGCCGGGGCGCAAGCCGGCCGTCGGCTTCATCGCCGGGGCGTCGGCGCCGCCCGGCAAGCGCATGGGCCATGCCGGGGCCATCGTTTCGGGCGGCAAGGGCACCGCGGCCAACAAGATCGACGCCTTCGAGCAGGCAGGTATTGTGGTCAGCCGGTCTCCGGCCGGGCTGGGCGAGGCCATGGTCGAAGCGCTGGGCCGCTGACGCGCCGGCGGGAAGGCGGGAAGGAGGTAACGAGGACATGGCGGTATCTTCCGAGGCGGACGATTTCCTGCATGGCGGCAATGCCGTCTTCATCGCGGAACTGTACGAGCAATATCTGCGCGATCCGGGATCGGTTGACGAAAGCTGGACGGGTTTCTTCGCGGAACTGAAATCGAACGGCCGGCTGGACGAACCCCCCGCGCCCGCCGCCTGGGGCCGGATGCGCCCGCAAGTGATCGGCAACGGCCACGATGCGGCCCCCGAGCGCAATGGACAGATCCGGGAACCGGAGGAAGGCGGCCGGCAGGCCACCCTGGATTCGATCCGCGCACTGATGCTGATCCGCGCCTACCGGGTGCGCGGCCATCTCTATGCCAGGCTGGATCCGCTCGGCCTGCACGAGCCCGAGCACCATCCCGAGCTCGACCCCGCGACCTACGGTTTCGGCGAGGGCGACTGGGACCGCCCGATCTTCATCGACGGCGTGCTCGGCCGCGAACATGCCACCATGCGCGAAATCGAGGCGGCTCTGCATGACATCTACAGTTCGAGCATCGGCGTCGAGTTCATGCATATCCAGGATCCGGACCAGAAGGCCTGGATCCAGAAGCGCATCGAGCGGCCGCTCAACCGCACCGAGTTCACCGAACGCGGCCGCCGCGCCATTCT
>JAJEAZ010000711.1 GCA_022824105.1 Alphaproteobacteria bacterium | reverse complement strand
GGCGCGCTCGCGCCCGGCTCCGACGCCGACATCTGCGTGCTCGACCCCGAGGCGCGCGGCACGGTCCGCGCCGAAGACCTCCACGAAGCCGACTACACCCCCTGGGAAGGCCACGCCATCACCGGCTGGCCCGCCATGACCGTCCTGCGCGGCAAGGTGGTGGTCGAGGACGGCGCGTTCTTGGGCGACCCGGCTGACGGGAAATATCTCAAGCGCGAGGTGCCGGAGGCGGTAAGGGCGGGGCCGGGGGTTTGAGGGGGACGCCATGCTTATGCACGACCCGCCCCATCCCGGCGGCGTTCTCCGGCGGCAATGCCTCGAACCGCTGGGATTGACGGTGACCGAAGCCGCGAAGGGCCTTGCCGTGTCGCGCAACACGCTCTCCATGCTCCTCAACGGCCGGCTCGGAATTTCTCCCGAAATGGCGATCCGGCTCTCGGAGGCCTTCGGGGGCAGCCCGGAAAGCTGGCTGCTCCAGCAGATGCAATACGACCTCTGGCAGGCGAAGGCGAACCGCGGACAGGTCGCCGTCCGCAGATTCGCCGTATGACCAGCCGCCGCTGTCCGGAGGCTCGCCGTTTCTCCCGCTTGACCGGCGGGCGCGTTCGGGGAAGGTTGGCGGCGCACCGGACGGGACAAGGCTAACGGCGGCGAGCGGATTGCGATGCGGTTCATCCAGAGCCTGAAACTGGCCGGCCTGCTCTCCTTCCCGCCGGACATGGAGCCATTCGAACTCGAATCCCTCAATGTCCTCATAGGGCCGAACGGCTCCGGCAAGTCGAACCTGATCGAAGCGTTCGAATTGCTGCGCGCCCTTCCGACAGACTTTGCGACGGTGCTTTCGGAAGGCGGCGGGGTGAGCGAATGGATCTGGAAAGGTGCGCCTTCCAACCGGGTACCGCGCATGGATTTGACTATCGAGCAAATCCAAAGGAACTGCGGCGTCTGGTCTCCGGGCGCAGACCCGCTGCGCTACCGACTCGACTTCAGGGAGGAGGCCAGCCGGGTCCGTATTCTCGATGAAGCTATCGAAGAACCGGAATCGAACGGCGATGGTAACGAGCGGGTCTTCCATTACCGGTTTATCAGCGACAGCCATGGCGGCCCTGTCATCGGCATCGGCCAGGGTTTGAACGAGCGGAATTACAAGACGCTTTCCCGGTCGGACGTGCCGCCCGACGGCTCGGTGCTGACGCGGTTCCGCGATCCGTTTCACTATCCGGAGCTTACATGGCTGGCTTGGATATTGCCGCAAATCCAGACGTTCCGGACATGGTCGTTCGGCAGCCCGTCTGCGGCGCGCCGGCCGCCGCCGGCCGACTTGCCGGGAGACCGCTTGTTGCCGGACGCGAGCAATCTTGCCGTAGTCGTCAACAATCTGGATAGCTGGGGGAGGCGGCAGGAATTTAACGACTTGCTGAAACGCTTTTTCCCGCGTTTCGAGCGTTTGAGCACTCCGGTCATCGGCGGGACCGTCCAGCTTCTGCTCCACGAAACCGGCTTCGACACTCCTATCCCGGCGCCGCGCATGTCAGACGGCACGCTCCGCTTCATCGCCATGCTGGCGGCGCTGCTGTCGCCGGAACCGCCGCCGCTGTTGTGCATCGACGAACCGGAACTGGGGCTGCATCCGGACGCGGTGGCGCTAATGGGCGATGTATTGGAGGAAGCCTCCGAGCGGATGCAGCTTGTGGTGACGACGCATTCGGATGCGCTGGTCTCGGAGCTGACGAATCGGCCGAGCGCCATTGTCGCCTGCGAGCGGCCCGGCGCGGGCACGATGCTTCGGCGGCTGGACCCGGAGCGCGTTGCCCACTGGCTTGAAGACGACTACGGTCTTGGAGACCTTTGGCGCATGGGAGCGTTGGGCGCGAACCCGTGAATGCCGTCACGATTTTTATGGAGGGAGGAGGACCCCGCGAGGCCAGCCGGGACCGGCTCCGTCGCGGCATGGAAGTCTTCCTGCGGGAGTTGAGGGAAGCGGCGAGAGCCCGAGGCTGGCGTTGGCAACTGACTTGCTGCGGGGACCGGGGACGCGCCTTCAATGCGTTCAGGGCGGCGTTAGACCAGGGCGAACCGGGGTTGCTTGTTCTTCTCGTGGATTCCGAGGAGCCGGTAACGGCAACGACTGCCCGCTGTCACCTCCGACAGCGTGACGTATGGCCTGCTCTCAAATGCGCCTCCGACGACCAGGTGCATCTGATGATCCAGACCATGGAAACATGGATTGTCGCCGACCGGCAGGCGTTGGCGGATTATTTTGGCGAAGGATTCGCTTTGGACGCCTTGCCGAAGGAGAATCTGGAAGCCGTATCGAAGGATGACATTGCCGCCGCCTTGAGGACGGCGGTCCGTAACACGAAAGGCCGGACCTACCGGAAATTGAGGGACGGCAGCGCTCTTTTGCAGCGCATCGACGCCGAAACCGTGCGACAACGTTGCCCCGCCTGCCGACGGCTGTTCGAGACGCTAACTGCGGAAATCGGGCGGTAATGGCCGGGGCCGGTATGCCTTCTCCGCCGGGCGCTGTTCGTCGCCCCCGAAAAAGCTCCCCGCGGGGGGTTGAAATCGGATATTGTTGCCATTATGTTCCCCTCCGTGCACAACAGCGTGAGCCCGGCGGCGCGCGCGGCCGGCCGGTTTTTCGGCCCCTTTCCGGGGGAACGGGTGAGGTGCGCCCTGGGCCCGCTTCGCGCGCGCGGGCAATCAGGCGCGCGAACCGCGCCGGCGCAAAGGCGCGCCCGCCCGCGCACGGGCGCACGGGCGATACGCGCGAAACAGGGTCCCGCCGCGCCGGGTGGATCGGGTTGGAACGAAGCGCCAGGGGAGGCGCGATATGCAGGAACGGGACGGCGAAGCATCGGCGAGGGCATGGCGAACATGACATCGCATGACAGACCATGAGGGAGGCCGGGCGCGCCTCATGACAAAACATGACACATCCGCAGGGTCGTTCCGGCCCGTGCGGACTCCGGTCCCGGCTCACGCCGGGATGCGTAACTCAGGACTCATGCCCGGGGCGTTCGGCTTTCTCCCCTCTCGCCCGGCGGGCTACCGGATTCACACATCTCGCCCCTGCTTGTATCCAGCGTGCTCGCGGGCCCGGTTACTGCCCGCTCTGCGCTCTCTTTCGTCGCCCCGGACCCCGATCCGGGGCCCAGCTCCGGTCC